>JASBUY010000040.1 GCA_030147645.1 Aquabacter sp.
GGGCGCTCCTATATGGGCTCCATCACGCTGCAGACTGCTTTGCAGCACTCGCTCAATACGGTGGCGGTGCGCCTTGCGGAAAAGTTCGGGCGCCAGAAGATCATCGACCTCGCCCACAAGATGGGGATCACCGCCAACCTCACGCCCACCGCGCCTTTGCCGCTCGGCGCGGTGGAAGTGACCGTCGTAGACATGACCACGGCATATGCGGTGTTCGCCAATGGCGGCAAGAGCGTCTATCCCCATGCGGTGATCGAGATGCGGATCGGCACGGGCGACGTGGTGTGGCGCTATGATCGCGACGCGCCCCAGCCCCTGCAGGTGATCCCGCCCTCGGTCATCGACATGATCAATCCCATGCTGAACAACGTCATCGAGAACGGCACCGGCCGCCGCGCGCGCCTGCCCGATGTGAAGGTGGCGGGCAAGACCGGCACCACAAATGCCTATCGCGACGCCTGGTTCATGGCCTTCACCGGCAATTATGTCGGCGGGGTCTGGTTCGGCAATGACGATTACACCTCCATGAACCGGATGACCGGCGGCTCGCTGCCGGCCATGACGTGGCAGAAGGTGATGGCCTATGCCCATCAGGGCATCGAGCCGAAATACATCCCGGGTATCGGCAACCAGCCCGCGCCCAAGCTGGAGGAAGCCCCGACCCCGCTGGACGTGCCCGGCCTGGAATCCTCGGCGCGGCCCATTACGCTGTCGCCGCGCGCGGCGTCGCGGCTGGTGGATCTGGAAAAGCTGTTCCGGCGGGCCGAGCCCATCGTCCCCGCGACCGGGCCGACCGCCGCCATCACCGGCCCCGCGAAAGCCAACTGACGCCGTGCGCCCCCTCTCCCTCGCTCTGCTCCTGGCCGCCGCGGCCGCCCTCGGCCTGACCGCCACTTTCATGGCCGTCACCCAATCGCGCGGGATGGACGCGGTGCATTCGGGCGCCTGGACCGGATGGCCGCGCTCCGGCACCACCCAGGCCGACCCCTATGCCCGCGCCGCCTTCGCGCGCTCGGGCGAACTGCCCATAGAGCTTGCGGACGGTCTCCTCTTCCTCGCCACCAAGGACAATGGCGGCGCGCCACTGGACGGGCGTTGCGACATCCGGATCGTCGGACAATTGCCGCAGGCACGGGTCTGGACCCTCACGGTGATGGACGAGGATGGCCGTCTGATCGCCAATGACGCGCACCGCTACGGCTTCACGAGCAATGAAGTGGTGTTCCGCCCGGACGGCGCGGTGGATGTGGCGCTCTCGCCCAAGGCCCAGGCCGGCAACTGGCTCCCCACCGGCGGGCGGGCACGCGTGAAGGTCGCCCTTCGCCTGTATGACGCGCCCTTCAGCTTCTCCTCCGCAACCGGCGAGAGCAGCGCGCTCCCCTCCGTCCAGACGGAGCGCTGCCCATGAGCGTGCTGGATTTCCTGTCTCCGGTGCGGCGCGGCCGTTTGCTTCCGCGCACGGCGAGGCCCCAGCCCCTGCGCCGGCTGCGCCGCGCTTGGGATCGCCTCAAGGCCGCCTTGCCGCGTCAGGTCCTGCTGCCCGCCGCCATATTGGTGGTCCTGGCGGGGATCGTCCATCTGGTCACCATCCTCGCGATGCCGATCCTGGCGCAGAACACGGCCTTCCATCGCCTGAGCCAGCTCGCGCCGGCCAACCAGATGACCTTGCTGCCGGATGCGACGCCAGCGGACATGACGCTACCCATGACAGATCCGGCCTTCGTGACGGCTGTCTGCCTCTATGATTTGCGGGCGCGCCCGCTGCGGCTGCGGGTGCCGGCCAGCGAGGATTATACCTCGGTGTCTTTCTACACCGCGCGCGGTGTCGCCTTCTATGCGCTGAACGACCAGGCGGCGGGGCGGGTGATAGAATTGGACCTGCTCTCGCCAGCGCAGCGCGCGGCCCTGCCGGAAGATGAGGAAATCACGGCCGCCGATCGGCTCGTGGTGGAATCGCCCTCGGAACGGGGCATCGCTTTGATCCGCGCTTATGCGCGCTATCCGGATTTGCGCCCGCAGATCCGCCGTCAGCTTGAAGCGGCGAACTGCGCGCCGTCCAACTGAAGCCTGCGTTCAACGCACCTTTCGGCCGTTGCCCGGCGCGCTGCGTTCAGGCGGCAGCGTGTTCGTGGGATGCCGCTCGATGCGCACCACCGGCAAAATGCAGATATCCGCGCTGCGCTCGGATGGCGCAGCAGCCTCCCGACGGGAAGTCCGCTCCAAAGGGAAAGCAATCACCGTGCCCATCACCTGTCTCCGATCGTCTGGAGCCGCGTGATGACAACTCTCTTTAGGCAGGTATGGTTTCGCGAAGCTTAACTTCTGCGCTGGCGCCACGCGCGTCAGGCGTCCGGGGCAAGATCGATGAAACTGCGCCCCTGCCGATCCTCGATCTCGACGAACCAGAGATCGGGATCGAAGCGCACTTCCTTCTCCATGCGCGCCTCGCTCTCCGCTTCCGGCTGGCCCGCAGGGACCAGGAGGCGGAACAGCCGGTCGGTGGGAAAGGACGCGTCGAACGCGCTCTGGGGCGCGGGACCATAAAGCGCCGCACAGCCGTCCAATGTGGAGACCTTAACGAAGACCGTGCCAGCCTCCTCAGACCCGCGCCGACGCACGGCGGCAAAGGCCCCGGCCCCGTTCGCGGTCCGCACGATGGCGGCGACAAAAATGGCGCTCTTGAGCCGCATCACTCGATCGACGTCCCCGATACCGCCGAAAGCTCGCGCACCATGCGGTCGGTGATGTCCCCGGTGACCGGCAGGTTGCGGTCGCGCTCGAAGCGCTGGACCGCGAGGCGGGTCTCCGTGCCCGGCTGGCCGTCCAGCTTGATCGGGCCGTAGCCGAGGCGCGCCAGCGCCTTCTGGACCGCGAGAATGCGGGACGAGCCCGCCTGCACATCGCCCGGCGGACGCACAGAGCCGGTGATGCCGGCATCGCCGGGCACAGCCGCCGGCGGCAGCATGGCCCGGGCCGCGGCAGCGGCGGGCGAGAGCGGAGGGGCGGCACTCTGCGCCGGAGCGGGCGCGGGCGGGCGCGGCGCGGCGGCAGCAGCCGGAACGCTCGCGGCCGGCGTTGCGGCCATCTGAACGGTCGGCGCGCGCCGCAATTCCGCGAGCACCGCGTCGGTGGGCTCACCCGAGGTGACCTTGAGCCGCGCAGCCTGTTCGAAGGCGCGCACGCCGGCCTCTGTGCGCGGGCCGCTCAACCCGTCCACCGCTCCGTCGTAGAAGCCGCGTCGCGCGAGTTCGCGCTGGATGTCCGCCACCACGGGAGAGGGTGTCTTCGGCGCGGGCAGGCTTGCGGGCGGCAGGATCGCCGCAAGTCCGTCCGCCGCCTGCGGCGCGGCGGGAGGTGCGGCGGCCGGCGGAGCGGCCGGGGCCGGCGCCGCTTTCGGGGGCAACGCCGCCTGGGAGGAGGCTGGCGGCCCGAAAATCATGGGTGCCGAGCCCGGCACCGCATTGGCGGCGGCGGGCCGCGCCTTCGGCTCCACGGATACGGTGGTCGCCCCCGATGAGGCGGTGCGCAGGGGCGGTCCCTGGAGGAAGAAGATGTTGGCGATGACAGTGCCGGCCGCCGCGACGGCGATCAGGCCCGCGAACCCGTCCGCGACCCGGCGCGTCGCACGGCCGAGGCGCCCGGCGCCCGCCTCGTCGAGGTCCGGCTCCTCGTCGTGAAAATGCCGGGCGTCCAGCGTTCGCCTCATGCGGATCTCCGATCCAGCGGATCGGCTTCAATCAGCGGCAAAGCGGGCCGGAACGGCGTCGCCGCCACACCCGCCGGGCCGCACAGCGGCAGGCTGACCGTGACCGTGGTGCCGACCCCGAGCACGCTCGCGACCTCGAACGCGCCGCGATGCAGTTCCACGAGCGCCCGCACCACCGCGAGACCGAGGCCGATGCCTGAGCGGCGCTGATCCATGTCGCCGGCCTGGAAGAAGGGCTCGCCCAGGCGCTCCACATCGGCCGCGCGCATGCCGGCGCCGGTGTCGCGCACCTTCAGATGGACCATGCCGCCCACAACGAACGTGTCGATCTCCACGCGTCCGCCAGCGGGCGTGAATTTCACGGCATTGGAGAGGAGATTGAGCAGGATCTGGCGCAGCGCGCGCTGGTCGGCCGTAACCGGGGGGAGATGCTCCGGCAGGCCGTTCACCAACCGCACATTCCGCCGGTCGGCCTCCAGGGCCATCATTTCAAGCGCGCTGGCGACCACGCCATGCAGGTCCAGATCCTCGCAGGCGAGGTCATAGGCGCCGGCTTCGACCCGCGACAGATCGAGGATGCCATTGACGAGCCCCAGCAGATGCTGGCCGCTTTCATGAATGATGCGCGCATAGTCCGCGCGGCGCGCCGGGTCGAGTTCCCCGCCCTCCCCCGTGAGGAGTTCGGAAAAGCCAAGGATCGAGTTCAGCGGCGTGCGCAGTTCGTGGCTGATGGTGCGCAAAAACTGACTTTTCGCGTCGCTCGCCGCTTCGGCGCGGACCCGCGCATCCATCTCACCTTCGGCGGCACGCTCGGCGATATCGATCCATTCGACCACGGCCGTCTGCGCCGAGGAGGCGACGACGCGTGCCTCCATGCGGTGGAAGCGGGGCGCCTCATCGAGCGGGCCGCAGCGCAGGCGCAGCTCCACCAGATGGCTCCGCCCCTCCGTGATGGTTGCCGCAAGGGCGGAGAGAAAGGCCGGGCGATCCGCTACCTGGATGCGCTCGAACAGGCGATGACCCAGCAGGTCCGCCGCATTGAGGCCGGCAAATCCCTGGGGCGGCTGGGGCAGGCTCATGGCCTCGCCCGAGCGGATATGAAAGCTTTTGAATTTGACCTTGGGTCGCGCGTCGCTCGGCGCAACCAGGACCATGCGCCGCGCGGACTGGGCGAGACCGCGCGACACCACGCACAGACCCGCCGCCACGAGACCGCAGGCAAGAAGCCATCCTCCCTCCGGGACCGCTCCCTGCGACAGGCCGGAGGCTTCGGCCAGCAACAGAACGGTGCCGGAGCCCGCCGAGAGCAAGGCGAGGCCGAGCAGGCCGGTGCCCGCGCGCTCGATCATGCGGACCCTATGCTCTGGCGCGGCAATGGCGGAGTCGACCGCAAACGCGCGCGCCGCACGCTCCGCCAGATCCTTTGCAAAGGGGCTGAAGCCGCCTTCCGGTCGTATGACCTTCACCTTGCCACCGGCGCCCGCGCGCCCTCCCTCCGAACCGTTACGAACCCTTGCACGCAAGGCTTTAAGCGAAAGCTAAAGACCCTCTCCGGCGCCGGCGGGCGCCCCGCCATGGCGCAACGTCGTGAACGGAGGCTTGACGATCGACCCGGCGACCCCATGGCCCGCCCGACTTTCGCCAGGTTTTCGGATGCGCTAACCTCTTTTTCATGTTTGTGTCATTGCGTTCCTCCTGCGCGGTCCCCCAGCCGGGCCAGGAGATGTCCATATGATGAGTTGGGGCCGTCGCGTCATGACCAGCTCGCTTGCGTTGGTCATTCCGTTCGCGCTGGTCCTCGCTTTCATCGCCCTCCAGGCCGTGACGCTCTGGCAAGCGCGCGATTATGCGCTGCGCAGCGCCACCGAGTCGGCGCAGAATGTGCAGTCCACGCTGCGGGCGATCATCGAACGCAACCTCACGCTCTTGGAACTCGCCCTCGCGGGTGTGCGTGACACGCTGCGCATCGAGGGCCTGGAGGCCATGGCGCCGGCGGTTCGCAATGCCGTCCTGTTTGATCGCGCGCGCAGTGCGCAGGCGCTGGGCTCGCTTCTGGTCCTCGATGCGCACGGCGCGATCCGCTACCAGTCCGGCACCCTGCAGCCGAGCCAGATCGACATTTCGGACCGGTCCTACTTCACAGCGCATACCACCGGGCAACAGGGGACCTACCTCAGCGCACCGTTCAAGAGCCGGCTGCGCCATGCCGAACCCAGCATCGCGCTTAGCCAGCGTATCGAAGGGGCGGACGGCAAGTTCGAGGGCGTTGTCGTCGCCACCATGGACCTGGATTTCTTCGCTCGAATTTTCCGCGAGGTGAAACTTGGCCCGCACGACGCCCTATCCTTGAGCATGACGGACGGCACCATCGTGATGCGGGTTCCGCCGATGCCGGTGATGACGGATTTCGACCGCAGAAGCTACGCGAACAGCCCCATCCTTCAGCGCATGCTGAGCGATCCAAAGCCGTTCGAGCATACGTCACAGATTGACGGGGTATTGCGCACCTATGTCCATTCGCAGGTCGGCGCCTTTCCGCTTGTCTTGGTGGTCGCGTTCAGCGTCGAAGATGCGCTCGCGGAATGGCATGAGCGCGCCATCGTGGTGTCCTCCATCACCCTCCTCATGAGCATCGGCATCGTCACGCTGTTGCTTGCGCTGCGGCGGATGCTGATGCGCAGCTATGTGCTGGAGGAGACGCTGCGCCTTGCGGCCCTCACTGATCCGCTGACGGGTCTTGCCAACCGCCGCGCGTTCGACGACGTGCTGGACCGCGAATGGAAACGGGCAATCCGCCTCAAGATTCCCTTGAGCCTCATCGTCGCCGACGGGGACCGGTTCAAGCTCATCAACGACACGTTCGGCCATGCGGGCGGCGATCTCGCCCTTCAGCTCATCGCGGAGCGGATCACCCGTGCGGCGCGGCGGCCGGGGGATGTCTCCGCGCGCTATGGGGGCGAGGAATTCGCCATCCTGCTGCCCAACACCGACATTGACGGGGCCATGACCGTGGCCGAGAGCATTCGCGCGCGCGTGGATCGCGCCCGCGTCACGCTCGCGGACGGACGGGCGCTCGCGACCACCGTCACGCTCGGCGTCGCGAGCACCGTGCCGCAGGAGGGCGGGCAACCGGGCGACCTGTTCCGCCGGGCGGATGCCGCGCTCTACCGCGCCAAAGCGGAGGGGCGCAACTGCGTCGCGGCCTATGATCCCGACCGCGACGCGGCCATCGCAGCCGGCCGAACCGGAACCGACGGGACACGAGGTCAAGGCTGAGAGGGAGCGCGGCGGGGCGGCGCAACGCCGGGCGCAGGCGCCCTACCCTTTGCGCAGGCGCCGGTCGATGGCCGGGGCCACCATCCCGGGGATGTAGGCATCGGAGATGAAGGAGCGGCAATGGGTCTCGAAGGCCTGGAGCAGCCGCGACTTCTTGAAATGCGCGACCGTGGCGGTGCCCACCACCATAGGCCGATGCTCGCCGGCAAGCCGCACCCGCACCACGCGCCGACCGTCCAAAGCGAGGTCCGAGCGCGGGCGCACATTGGCGAGGGTATAGCCATAGCCATTGGCCACCATGGTCCGCACCACCTCCTGGTGGGCCGAGCGGGAATGGACTTTCGGCTGGAGCCCTTCTTTCAGGAACAGCGCGAGGAAATATTCCGCGCTGATGGGCAGATCGAGCAGGATCAAGGGTTCCGCAGCGAGGTCCTGGAGGCTCACGGCGGCCATCTGCGCGAAGGGATGGGCCTCGCTCACCACCACATGGGGCGGCAGGCTGGCGAGCGGGGTGAAGGCGATGCCGTCGGGGATCTTCAGGTCATAGGTGACGGCGATGTCGATCTCCGCGCGGCGCAGCCCCTCCAGGAGAAGCTCCTGGTTCGCCTCCACATGGCGGATTTCCGTGCCCGGAAAGGCGGAGGTGAAGCCGTGGGCGAGTTCCGGCATGATCATGGGCGCGAGCGTCACCATGCAGCCGACCGACAATTGGCCGCGCACCTGATCTGTCGCCTCGGAGGCGACCGCGTAGAGCCCTTCCGCCTGCTCCACCAAATGCTTCGCCTCGGCCAGCAGCTTGCGGCCCACCGGCGTCAGCGACAGGCCCTGGGCGTGGTGACGCACGAACAGCTGGACGCCCAGTTCCTTCTCCAAATGCGAAATGGCCGTGGAGATGGACGGCTGGGAAATGGCAATGCGTTCGGAGGCGAGCGTGATGGAGCCCGTTTCCCCCGCCGCGATGAAATATTCCAGCTGCCGCAGCG
>JASBUY010000048.1 GCA_030147645.1 Aquabacter sp.
CGCTGCGCATGGCGTTGACGCGGCAGCTGGGTGCCCGGTTTAAAGCCGGCTTCCGCCTGCAGGATTTCGCTCCTAAGGCGATTTTGTTCGCGGAGCGTGACGCTGGGCTCCTGATTGCCTGGAGCCTGCTGATTTCCGGCACCCCTGGTGACACGTTCCCACCCTCACAGCCGGTGCCGGTTCCCGTCGCGGCCCTGTCCCGTCAATTCTTCGTTTCGCGCGCGCATGTGCTGAAGCTTTTGCGCGAAGCAGAGGATCTGGGGCTGATCGAGCGCACACCGACGACCGCCGGCAGCGTCCGCCTATTACCCGCCATGCATGACACCATGTTTAATTTATTCGCCGCGATGTTCGCCGGCTATGCGGATGCCGGAGACTGCGCACTCGAGGAAGTTCAAAGCATGAAGGAGCGCATTGTCTCCCGGCGGGATATCGATCCGCGTAGGCCGCCCCATGAAAACAATATCATAGCTTGATTACTAATCGCGTTCCGGCAAATCCGACTTTGCATCATTGCAACACGTATCGGCGCTGACCCCTGTTATCTTTCCGTTCTGCCATTGCATGGCCCGGAAGGAATCCGCGATGTCTGCTTCTCCCCACCGCCTCCCGGCAACGCTGTCCATGGGCGCGGTGACGCTGCGCAGTCCGAACGTGGATCGGCTCGTTCCCTTTTACGAGCGCGTGCTGGGGCTGCGTGTCGCAGAACAGACAGCATCCGCGATTCACCTTGGCGCCGGTGCAGGTCCCCTGGTCGAGCTTCTGAACGATCCGCAAGCCAAGTACGCGCACCCGCGCGCTCCGGGCCTGTTTCATCTCGCCCTTCGCGTGCCGAACCGGACAGCCCTTGCGGAACGGATGGCGGCCCTGCAAGAGACCGGGCTCCGCTTCGGGGCGTCGGACCATCTGGTGAGCGAAGCGCTCTATGTGGACGACCCGGACGGAAACGGGATCGAGATCTATTGCGACCGGCCGCACGAGGTTTGGCCGCGCACGCCGGACGGACGCATCGCCATGGCAACGCTGCCGCTCGATGTTCCCTCCCTTCGCGATCTCGCTCCGATGCAGATCGGGCCCGCGCCCCAGGGGACAGACATGGGCCACGTCCATCTGAAGGTTCGTGATCTTGCCGAGGCGGAGCGCTTTTGGGTCGATCTTTTGGGCTTCGATCTTGTGACCACTTATCCCGGCGCGCTGTTCGTTTCGGCGGGCGGCTACCATCACCATGTGGGGCTGAACATCTGGTCGTCACGCGGCGGCCCGCTTCCACCGGATCGGCGGCTTGGACTGGATCACCTCACCGTGCGCATACCCCAGCCAGATATCGACGCCCTCGGCGCGCGCGTGAGCGCGGCGGGGCATTCGGTCTACGGAGATCAGGGCCCTCTTCTCATCACAGACCCCAGCGGCAACAGGGTACGCTTCGTGTCAGACTGAGCATGGGAGGGGAGTCCGAGCGGTGCAAGACAGCGGCGCGCGGCGCGCATCTGCCGGTGGCCCAAAGCGCCTCTGATCCCGTACAAACGCAGGAGAGACGCCCTCACGAGTCGATCCATGCGCAGCCTCTATCTAGCCGGGCCAGACATTTTCCGCAGCGACGCGTTGGAACAGGGCGCGCTGCTGAAAGCGCTCTGCGCCGCGCGGGGTCTGCGCGGCATCTATCCGCTCGATGATGCTCCGCCCGAACTCGGCGCGGAAGCGATCCGGCTGAAATGCATCGCCGAGATCGACGCGGCCGACGCTTTGGTCGCCAACATCACGCCGTTCCGCGGCCCCCATATGGACCCCGGAACCGCCTGGGAGATCGGCTATGCCGAGGCGCGAGGCAAGCCAGTCTTCCTGTGGAGCGCCGATCACCGCCTCCTGGCCGCCCGTGTCGGCGCGGCCACCGGTTCGGGCTGGCGGGATGCGGATGGTCACGCTGTGGAGGATTTCGGCGGTCGGGAAAATCTCATGATCGCGCCCAGCGGCACCATCGTTCACGACTCGCCGGAAGCTGCGATCGCAGCCGCGGCGGACTTGTTTCAGCCCCGCCGGCCGCACCCGTCGTCCGATCGCGCGCCGCTCGGCCTGCTGCAGATGATCGGCATCGCCGCGGCGATCGCCCTGGCAGCAGGCTACCTGGGGGAGCGCTTCCTCTTCAAGTGAAAGGCGTCACCGCCTCCAGCGCGCCCATGATGTGATAGAGACTGCTCGCCCGCGCGGGCTCCAAGGCTGGGGCCCCATCCGGACCGATATGCTCCCACCACGATCCGGCGACCGGGTGCACGAGGAACCTGCGCAAACCCGCCACCGCCTCGGCGGTCAGGTGCTGCGCCGCGCGCTGCGGGTCGGATCCCGGGGCCGCCCGTTCGGCCAGGAGCGCGTGCGCCTTCACCCGCTCCGTCTGCGGCCAGAGCCGAGCGCGGTCATCCCGAACGGCGAGGGACAGGGTCAGTTCATTGACGGCAAGCCCCGAAACGGCGTCGATGCCGTGAGCTTCCGCGCCTGCGATCAGGCGATACGCGGCCTCTGCGGCGTTTTTCGTGCCGCGCCTCGCGCTCCAGCGCAGCAACAGCCAGCCCCATTCGAACTGATGACCCGGCTCCACCACCGCGTGATCGCCCGAGGGAATGGCGCGCCATTCCCGGTCAAAATACTCCCGCACCGCGCCTGTTTCCGCGTCGATGAGGCGGGACATGCAGAGCGTTGCGATCTCGTCCGCCAGCGCCTCCCAGCCCCGTCCCGGCGCCAGCGTTTCCCAGGCAAGGCACGCTTCCAGAAGGTGCATATGGGGATTCGCCTTCAACGGCGCGGAGGGCGGGCGGCTTTCTTCGAAGCCCGCAACGGGGTGACCATAATCGACGCGCATGGCCTCCCGCAGGGCCACCGCGCGGTCGGCAAGATGTTGCGGCGCTTCGCCGATCTCGGCCGCGGAGGCGAGGCCGAACAGAACGAAGGCATGGTCGTAAAGGTCGAACGCATCGCGCACCACCGCGCCGTCCCGATCGACACTCGGAATGACCAGCCCCTCGGCCCTCAGGTGGTGGCGTTCGAGGGCGCAGAGGCCGTGGCGCACCAGGGCGCGCGCCGGTCCCTGCCAACCGAGCCGCTCGGCCGCGGCGAAGACATAGATCTGGCGGGCGACGAGGCGCGCGCGCCGGGGATCGTCAATCACGGCCCCCGCCGGCGTCAGTCGCTCGAAGAAGCCTCCAGCCTCTTCGTCCACCCCGATGCGAGACCAGAAGGGCAAGGCCCGATCGAACATCCAGCTCCGCAAATGCGCGGCTTCGGCCGCAAGACCGGTGGCATGGCTCATGGCGTGGATGGTCCTAACAAGGGCGCGATGAAGGCGTCCAGATCACCCCCTTGGAACAGATGCCCGGTGATACCCGCCGCATGCGCCGCTGCCATGTCCGTGTCCTTGTCGCCAACCATGAAGCTGCGCGCGGCATCGACCGGCCAGTGGTCCATGAGGTCGAGAATCATCCCGGGACCCGGCTTTCGCCAGTCGGAGACACGCCGATAGGCCGCGACCGTCCCCTCGGGATGAAAAGGGCAGAAGCGTTCGTCGTCGATCCACGCGCCGACGGCGGCCAGTCCCCGCTCCATCTCCGCCTTCACGGCGCGATAATCGTCTTCGGTATAATAGCCGCGCGCGATGCCGGACTGGTTGGTGACCACGAAAGCGAGATAGCCAGCCGCGTTGATGCGGCGCACGGCGTCACGCGCGCCGTCGATCCATTCGAACTTCGCGACATCACCCACATAGCCGTGGTCGCGATTGAGGACGCCGTCCCGGTCCAGGAACACGGCAGGCCGAGGGCTTATCTGGTCTGAGACAGGCATGACGGCGCCCCTATAGCAAATCACGGCGACGCGGGAGAGGAACTTCTCCCTTCCCCGTTCGACGCGGCTGTGACAGCCTGCCGGCATGGAGAACCCCATGCCCTCTCTGCCACCTTCGGGCCGCCAGATCGCAGCCGCCCTCGCTTTGCTCGGAAAGAGCCGGGCGGAGCTTGCGGCGTTGGGCGGCATCTCGGAACTCGAAATCGCGGCCGCGGAAAGCGGAGCCGCCGGGGATGCCGCCTTGGACGAGGTGCGGCGCGCGCTGGAGGCGGCGGGTATCGAATTCCTCCAGGGCGGCGCCCCCGGTGTGCGGCTCCGCCCGGCGACATCGAGCCTGCGGCCGAGTGATCTCAACGCCTCGAACGACGACTGAGCGCGCGCGACTTGTCGCCGGCCTCGCTTGCGCTATCCTCTTCCTCCCGCCACCGTCGGCGCTGCGCCGGCGGGCCGGGGTGCGGATGAGAAGTCCCAACACCCCGGCATGGACCGGCAATAAGCGGCGCGCGGGCCTCGCGCGCCCCGGAGGATGAGAATGCTGAAGCAACCGCTGGAAGGGCAGATCATCGAAGGACTCGGCGTGATCGAGACCGTCGAGAGCGACAATATCCTGCGGTGGGACGGCAAGATGGTCTATGTCGAGCAGGACATTTACCATAACGGACAGCTGGTCCATTCCAAATACAAGCGCCGGGTCACGAAGGACGTCGCCCGCGCCCTGCTGGCCAGCATCACCACATCGAGCAATTGACGCGCGACAGCCTGATCCGACCGGGATGAATCACACTGGTCGGTGAATCCGTCTCTGAGATCTCTTGATAGAGAACGCGTGATCCGATCGGCATGCGGCGCAGGCCGATCGGCGCAGCCCCTAGCCGCGAACGCGGGCGAGCGCGAAGCCGTCATAGCCCTTCGCGCCGACCGTCTGGACGACGGTCGCGTCGAGCCGAGGGTCGGCGCCCATGATCTCGAACAAGCGGCGGGTAGCCTGAATGCGGGGGTCCGGGCTTGCGGCATCCGCCACCGCGCCGTCGCGCACCACATTGTCGAACACCAGCAGCGTGTCGGGGCGCGACAGCTTGAGGGCCCATTCGAGATAGTGCGGATTATTGGGCTTGTCCGCGTCCACGAAGATGAGATCGAACGGCCCTGCCCCCTCCTCCACGAGCGCGGGCAAGGTGGCGAGAGCTGCCCCTTCGCGCACCGTGACGCGGTCCGAAACGCCGGCCGCCTCAAGATTGGCGCGAGCCACGCGCACGTGTGCCAGGTCCGCCTCAAGCGTGAGAAGATGTCCCCCCGATGGCAGGGCGCGGGCCATGCAGATCGCGCTGTAGCCACCGAGCGTGCCGATCTCCAGCACCTGGCGCGCACCCGTCATCTGCACGAACAAAGCGAGCATCCGCCCCTGTGCGGGTGAGACGGCGATGTCCGGCAAGCCGGCCGCGCGGCTGGAGGCGAGAACATGGTCGAGCAGCGCGTCCTGTCCCAGCAAGCTCTCGCCGATATACGCGTCCACCCGCGTCCAAATATCCTGGCTCATGGCACGGTTCCCTTCCACTCGTCAGCCTACGCCGGAGGCCGGGGGCGGCCGACTCAGCGATGGGTCTATTCCTCGTCGCTCTCGCGCGCCGCTCGCACCGAGATGACGGCGTAGGCAATCACCAGCGCGACCTCGAGCACCGACAGCACCATGAGGCGCGCCATTCCCTCCGGCGCCCAGAGTCCGAGCGCCACTTGTGTCGCGGTCGCAATCAACCACAGCACCACACCCCAGCCCGCGCCGAGCCAAAGCCCGACCCCCGCGATGGGATCGATAATGGCGGCCCAGACGATACCGGCCTGAACCAGGACCGGCAGGTCCGAAAATCCCCCGAACGGCCCCTCACCGATGCCGCAGATGATGGCCCAGTGAAACACGGCCTCGGCCAGCAGGAACATGGCCACGGCGCGCAGATAGAGGACCAGGCGGCGTCGCCAGGGCGTCATGCGCTCCATATGCGCTTTGGCGCTGGCGTCGATGGGATCGTAATGGCTCATGCGCTCAGGCCGGCTCCTTGGCGCCATGATCGACCAAAACACACGGTCGGCCCGGCACAGAATGAGGTTGCCCCGTCAAGATCGAGGCCCTTGCTCTCGCAGACAGCCGGCGCCTCACGGGCGGCCGGTCTCCAGCTCCAGTTCGTCTTCAATGGGGAAGAAATGGGCGGCGATGATGGCGGGATCGACATCGGACAGGCGCGCGGGCTCCCAGCGCGGCGCATTGTCCTTGTCGACGATGATGGCCCGCACGCCCTCGTAGAAATCGTGCCCGCGCGCGACGCGGTTCACGATCCGGAACTCGGTCGCCAGCGCGCCAGCGAGGGTTAAGGCGGGACCACGGCGCATCTGTTCCATGGTGATGGCCAGGCTCGTCGGGCAAGCCGCGCGCATGGCGTCGGCGGCCGTCCGGCAGAAGGCGCCGTCCTCTCCCCCGTCCTGCGCCTTCGCATCCAGCCGCTGGAGCATGTCTTCGAGCGAGGGACGTCCGAAAACCTCTTCGATGAGCGCGCCGTAGCGGTCGAGCGGCGCCTCTTGGGGCGCGGCGGCATGCGCGGACAAAAGCGCGTCCACCGGCTCGCCCGCCGCAAGCGCCTCTTCAAGCGCGGCAAACTGGTCGGACGGCACCTTATGGGTGGCAAGACCGGTGGCGAGGGCATCCGCCGCCTTGATGCGGGCGCCGGTCAGCGCGAGATACACGCCGCGCCGTCCCGGCAGACGCGGCAGGACATAGGTTCCGCCCACATCGGGGAACAGGCCGATATTCACTTCCGGCATGGCGAATAGATAGCGGTCGCCCGCCACCCGATAGGTGCCATGGGCGGAGAGCCCGAACCCGCCGCCCATGCAGATGCCGTCAATGAGCGACACATAGGGCTTGGGATAGGTGCCGATATAGTGGTTGAGCAGATATTCCTCGCGCCAGAAGGCGAGGGCCTCGTCGGCGCGCCCGGCCCGGCCAAGATCATAAATTGCGCGGATGTCCCCGCCCGCGCAGAACGCGCGCTCGCCGCTGGCCTTGAGCACGACCCGCGAAACGTCGGGATCTTGCGCCCAGGCCATCAATTGCGGATGGATCAGCCGCACCATCTGGTGGCTGAGGGCATTGAGCGCCTTAGGCCGGTTGAGGGTGATGATGCCGGCGGCTCCCCGGCGCTCGAACAGAACCTCGGGCTCGCTGCTCACTGGGGCTCCCCCGCGCGTCGTTTCCTTCACCGGGAGCGTTAGACGCGCGGCCAAGCAGCGTCAATCTCGGCACAAAGCTGGGGCCGGGAATGCCCTCGCCTCGTTGGAACCGAGGGTCTATAACACCGATCCCACCTTCGCCTCCCATCCGAGAGCCGCGCCATGACCGTCCGTTCCGCCCGATCGCACTCGATTTCTGAGACAAAGAGCGTGCCGGCGGACGACAGCTTGGGCCTCTCCACGCGCCTGCGGCGGAACCGAAAGAGCGATTGGTCGCGCCGTCTGGTACGCGAGAACACGCTCACCGTGGACGATCTGATCTGGCCAATCTTCGTGATGGAAGGCCAGGGTCGCCGCGAGCCCGTCCCGTCCATGCCCGGCGTTGAGCGCCTGAGCGTGGACGAAGCGGTGCGCGCCGCGTTGGACGCCGCGCGCCTCGGAATCCCGGCACTGGCGCTGTTTCCCTACACGGACCCCGATTTGCGCGATCCCGAGGGCAGCGAGGCGCTCAACGACAGCAATCTGGTGTGCCAAACCTTGCGGGCCATCAAGCGGGAAGTGCCGGAGATCGGTCTGATCACCGATGTCGCCCTCGATCCCTATACCAGCCATGGTCATGATGGACTTCTGCAGGACGGACGCATCCTGAACGATGAAACGGTCGCCGTTCTGGTGCGCCAGGCGCTGGTGCAGGCCGAGGCCGGCGCCGACGTGATCGCGCCGTCCGACATGATGGACGGGCGCGTCGGCGCCATCCGCGAAGGCCTGGACGGGGCGGGCTTCGAGGACGTGCAGATCATGTCCTATGCCGCCAAATACGCGTCCGCCTTCTATGGGCCGTTCCGCGATGCCATCGGCACCGCCAAGACCTTGTCGGGCGACAAGCGGACCTATCAGATGGACCCCGCGAACGGGCTCGAAGCCCTGCGCGAGGCGGCCCTTGATATCGAAGAGGGCGCCGACATGCTCATGGTGAAGCCGGGCCTGCCCTATCTCGATATCGTTTTCCGCCTGAAGGACACGTTCGGCCTTCCGACCTACGCCTACCAGGTGTCGGGCGAGTACGCGATGATCGAGGGCGCCATCCGAAATGGCTGGGTGGACGGCGAGCGCATCGTCCTGGAGAGCCTCATGGCCTTCAAGCGCGCGGGCGCCGACGGCATCCTTACCTATTTCGCCCCCCGCGTGGCGCAACGTCTTTCGGGCCGCTGACAATGTCCGGCATCGAGTCTGCCCTGCCCGTCACCCTTGCGGACGTGGACCGCGTGCGCCCGCTGGTGGACGCCGCGGTCCTGCGCACGCCCACCATGAAAGCGCCGCGCCTCTCGGCGCTCACCGGCGCCGATGTTTGGGTGAAGTTCGAGAATTTCCAGCTCACCGCCTCCTTCAAGGAGCGCGGTGCGGTCGCAAAACTCGCCACGCTGTCCGCCGAGGAAGCCGCACGCGGCGTCATCGCCATGTCGGCGGGCAACCATGCGCAAGCGGTCGCCTATCACGGCACCCGCCTCGGCATTTCGACCACCATCGTCATGCCCGAGACCACCCCCCAAGTGAAGGTCCTCGCGACCGAAGCCTTTGGCGCGCGCGTCGTGCTGTATGGGGAGACCGTCGCCGATGCCGAGCAGGAGGCGCGCAGGATCGCCGAGGTGGAACGGCGGGTGTTCGTGCATCCCTATGACGACCCATCCGTGATTGCGGGCCAGGGCACCATCGGCCTAGAAATGCTGGAGGACGGCCCGGCCTTCGATGCGATCCTCGTTCCGGTGGGTGGCGGCGGGCTCATTTCCGGCATCGCCGTCGCGGTGAAGGGCCGGGCGCCGGAAACGCAGGTCATCGGCGTCGAGGCGGGACTTTATCCCGCCATGAAGTCCATGCTCGACGGCACCGACCGGCCGAGCGGGGGACCGACGCTTGCCGAGGGCATCGCCGTGCGCAATGTGGGGCGGATCACGAGCGAGATCATCTCCCGCCTCGTGCCCGACATCCTCCTGGTGGAGGAAAGCGCGCTGGAGCGGGCGGTCAACGCCTTTCTCACATTGCAGAAGACCGTCGCGGAGGGCGCTGGAGCCGCCGGGCTTGCGGCGCTGCTGAGCGAGCCGGAACGCTTCAAGGGGCAGACCATCGGGCTGGTCCTGTGTGGCGGAAATATCGATCCGCGCGTTTTGGCCGGAATCCTGATGCGCGAATTGGAACGGGACCACCGCATTGTCTCCTTCCGCGTCACGATTCTGGACCGTCCCGGCATGCTGGGGCAGATTTCCACTCTGCTGGGCAAGCTCGGGGCCAACATCCTGGAAGTGCATCACCGCCGCACCTTCCTAGACGTCCCCGCGAAGGGCACGCGGCTCGATCTGACGGTGGAGACCCGAGATCAGGGTCATGCGCAGGCGATCGAGGCGGCGCTGGCGGCCCAAGGCCTGCCGGTGCAACGCCTGGGCGCGGGTGGCGCCGACTGGTAACGCTTTGCCTTGCCGCTGCCGCACTCGCTCTGCAAGGTGCAGGTGAGGAGATCTGCAGGACCATGAGCTACACGTCGCCGGAGGATCGCGGTTTTGAGGCCATCGCCTCGGATCGTCCTCATGCCTATGACCCGGTCACCCAGCCGGAATATTTCGAGGGTGTGCTTGGACGGCGCCTCCTGGCCTTCGCCATTGATGCCGTCATCATCCTTGCGCCCATCGTGCTCCTGGCCCTGTTCATCTTCGTCTTCGGCATCGTCACCCTGAGTCTCGGCTGGATGCTGTTTCCGGTGCTGGGACCGGCCTTCGTGATCTGGGCGATCTGGTACAATGCCATGACGCTCGGCTCCCCGGCCTCCGCGACTTTCGGCATGCGCGCCATGGATATCGAGATGCGCACCTGGTACGGCGCACCCGCCTACGCGCTGCTCGGCGCGGTCCATGCGGTTGCCTATTGGGTGTCTGTGAGTGTCTGCACGCCCTTCGTCCTGCTTGTGGCGCTGTTCAACGGGCGGCGGCGGCAATTGCACGACTTTCTGGTGGGCACCGTGGTCGTCAATAGCGAGGCGCGCGCCGCGGATCTGCGTCGCAACCGTTTTTGATCCGCTTCGGATACGGAAACCTTTGACCCGCTTGTGCGGGCGAGCGATGCTGTCTCAGTGATCCTCGAGCGAGGTCCAGAGGTCCCGGGTCCGTGACGGAGCATTCGCGCGATACGCCGCAATTCTATCTGACGGCCCCCTCGCCGTGCCCCTATCTGCCGGGGCGCGAGGAGCGCAAGGTGTTCACTCACCTTGTGGGCGAACGCGCCGCCTCGCTCAATGACATCCTGACCCAGGGCGGGTTCCGCCGCAGCCAGTCCATCGCCTATCGCCCCGCCTGCGAAGGCTGCCGCGCGTGCATTTCGGTGCGAATCTGCGTGGACGATTTCCACATGACCCGCAGCTTCCGCCGCGTGCTGTCGGAAAATGCCGACCTTGTCGGAACACTGAAAGCCCCGGCCCCCACCTCGGAGCAATATTCCCTGTTCCGCGCCTATGTCGCCACACGCCACGGCGCGGGCGGCATGGCCGATATGAGCGTGCTGGACTACGCCATGATGGTGGAGGACAGCCATGTGGAGACGCGGCTGGTGGAATATCGCCGGCGCGGGCCGGACACCCGTATCACGGGGCGCACGGTGGGCGACTTGTTCGCGGTGGCGCTCACGGACATCCTCGCGGACGGGCTGTCCATGGTCTATTCCTTCTATAATCCCAACATTCCGGACCGGTCGCTGGGCACCTTCCTGATCCTCGACCACATCGCCCGCGCACGGGACATGGGCCTGCCCTATGTGTATCTCGGCTATTGGGTGCAAGGCTCGCGGAAGATGGACTATAAGCAACGCTTCCTGCCGCAGGAGCGCCTGACCCCCGTCGGCTGGGAGCGGACGGACGAACCGATAAAGGCGAAGACGTGAGTCAGGCGTTCAACGTGTTTCTGGCGGTCTTCGCCGCTTTGTTTCCGGTGGTCAATCCGCTCGGCGGCGCGCCCATCTTCTATAGCCTCACAAGGGACGTCCCGCCGGAGACCCGCGCCTCCATGGCGCGCAAGGTGGCCATCTACGGGTTCGTGCTGCTGCTCGGGTCCATGATCATCGGCTCCCACATCCTGACCTTTTTCGGCATCAGCCTGCCGGTCCTGCGCGTCGCGGGCGGGCTGGTCGTGACTTTTGTCGGCTGGCAATTGCTGCACCAGGGCAATCCCACGCCCGAGCGCAATGCCCCGCGCACCATCGATGTGGCGCAGATCGAGGGGCAGGCCTTCTATCCCATCACCATGCCGCTCACCACCGGCCCCGGCTCCATCGCCACCGCAGTGGCGCTGGGAGCGCAGGCCAATGTGCATGTCGAGGGCACGGGAATGGAGGCGGCCATTCTCATTGCGGGATTGCTGGGCCTCGTCGCGGTGTCCGCGACCATCTATGTCG
>JASBUY010000055.1 GCA_030147645.1 Aquabacter sp.
TCCGGTAAAACAGCGCGGGCAGCGCCAGATAAATGATGAAGAAGGACAGCCAGGCGAGCCCCGCCTCCGGCAGTCGGACAAAGCGCCCGCAGCCATCGCCGAGAAAGATCAACCCGAAGAAGGGAAAGGCGAGGCCGATAAGGTCGGACATGGAGGCTGGGCGGAGAGAGAAAAGGCGTGGCTCACCAAGCTTTAGGGGGTCGCCTGCCGCAGGGAAAGAGGCGCGCGCGGGGACCTTCGCGGCGCGCCATGCACAGGGCGTGCAGCTTCGCCCTTTCCCCCTCTTGAATCCTGCCCCTCATCGCAGTAGGTTCCGCGCCTCTTCCGGGACGCCCCGCGCGCCCCGGCCTTGCAGCTGTAGCTCAGTTGGTTAGAGCGCCGGTCTGTGGAACCGGAGGTCGGTGGTTCGAGCCCACCCAGCTGTACCATTCCATTTTCCCCCCGCCTGTGGTCCAACTCCGCGTGCCGTTACGCTCGGCCGGTGGTGCCGGGCGTCAAGTCCTGACCGGAGCCGCGCGTGAGCCCGACGCCCCCCCTGCCCGTTTGTCTCGGCGATTATGAGCGCCTTGCGGCGGCACGGATGTCTCCCATGGCGCAGGCCTATGTGGAGGGCGGCGCGGGCGATGAGATCACGCTCGCTGACAACCGCTCCGCCTTCGATCGGCTGCGCCTCGCGACCCGCGTCCTGCGCCCGATGGACGGAGCGTCCACCGCGCTCACCCTGCTGGGGCTCAATCTCGACCACCCGATTCTGCTGGCGCCCGTCGCCTATCACAAGCTCGTCCACCCGGAGGGCGAAATCGCCACCGTGCAGGGCGCGGGCGCATCGCGCGCGCCCATGGTGGTGAGCACACAGGCGAGCACGTCGCTGGAAGAGATCGCGGCGGCCGCCACCTCCCCTCTCCTGTTCCAGCTCTATGTCCAGCCGGATCGGGCGTTCACCCTCGATCTTGCCACGCGCGCCAAGGCGGCAGGATACCGCGCGCTCATGGTGACGGTGGATGCGCCCGCGAGCCTGCGCAATCGCGAGCAGCGCGCCGGCTTCCGCCTTCCGCCGGGCGTGTCCGCCGTCAATCTCGCCGGCCTTCCCGCTCCGACCCTCACGGGCAGCGCCATCGGCGAGAGCCCTCTATTCTCCGGCCTCCTCACCGGCAGCCCCACTTGGGCGGACATTGAGGCACTGCGCGCGGCCTGCGACCTGCCGCTCATTCTGAAGGGCATTCTTGCGCCCGACGATGCCCGCGCGGCGTGCGCGGCGGGTGCGGATGCCATCGTGGTGTCGAACCATGGCGGTCGTGTGCTCGATACCCTGCCCGCCACCATCGATGCGCTGCCCCGCGTCGCTGAGGCTGTGAACGGCGCCATTCCCTTGATTCTGGACGGCGGGGTGCGCCGGGGAACGGATGTCCTCAAAGCCCTCGCTTTGGGCGCCAGCGCGGTCATGATCGGCCGGCCCTATATCCATGCGCTCTGCGCGGCCGGAGCGCCCGGCGTTGCCCATGCCATCCATCTTCTGCGGGCCGAATTGGAAGTGGCCATGGCGCTCACGGGCTGCGCACGGCTTGCCGACATCGATCGGACCGTTCTCTGGTGAGGCGTGGAACCGTCCCGCCCACGCTTGCGTTGTCCCGCCACAAACGGAGACTTCGCTATGCCGAAAGCAGCGCTTTACACCATCATCGCGGTTCTTCTCATCGGCGGCGGCATCGTCGCCTACCAGCAATATGAGAAAGAGCAGAACACGCTCCAGATCGAGGTCGGCCCGAACGGCATGAAGGTGGACCCGCCGAGCCGCTGAGCGGTTTTTCGTTGATCTGACAATGGCCAAGTTGGAACGGCCCCGCGCCCTGCGGGTTGATTGGGCAGGCTGGGACGAACCACCGAGGAGACTCAGATGGCCAATTCCGATCAGAACCGCGATAACTCGGGCAACTTCGCCAACGACCGGGACCGCGCCTCAGAAGCCGGCCGCAAGGGCGGCGAGTCGAGCGGCAAGCACCAGCAGTCCCAATCGTCCGGCGGCGAGCGCCAGATGGGCGGCGGCGGCAATTTCGCTCAGAACCCCGAGCGCGCATCGGAAGCCGGACGCAAGGGCGGCCAGAATGTGCCCGATGAGAAGCGGTCCTTTTCTCAGGATCAGGACCTTGCTTCGGACGCCGGCCGCAAAGGCGGCCAGAGCTGAAGCTAAAGCTTAGCCAAGGCTGTGCGCCGCGAGCGGTGGGCTAAGGCTTTAGACATTAGTCGAAGAAGGACGTTCCTCACGGAGCGTCCTTTTTGTTTGCGCTCTACATATCATTCGGAATGGATGTATTAGCCTGCAAACATTCATACGAGTGTCAAACGATGA
>JASBUY010000368.1 GCA_030147645.1 Aquabacter sp.
ACGCTATAACAATGGTCAGATCTGTTTCGCGCTCTTCGACCGGGTTGCGCCGACGGACCTGCGGAGCCTTCCACCGGAGCTTTTCGAAGAACACCCTGCGCGCATCGACCAAATGATGGGGCTTTACGGTGCGGTGTTTGATACCAGCCCGCTGCCGTGAGTGCGCCGGCTCACGCCGCCGCGTTGAATTGGAGGGCGGCGAGGCGGGCATAGAGGCCGCCTTTCGCCACCAGTTCCGCATGGGTGCCCTCATCCACGAGGCGGCCGGCTTCCATCACCAGGATGCGGTCGGCCGAAAGCACGGTGGAGAGCCGATGGGCGATGACCAAGGTGGTGCGCCCGCGCATGGAATGGTCGAGCGCCGTCTGGACCAGGGTCTCGCTCTCCGCGTCGAGCGCCGAGGTGGCTTCGTCCAGCAGCAGGATGGGCGCCGCGCGCAGGATGGCGCGGGCGATCACGATGCGCTGGCGCTGGCCGCCCGACAGCGTCACGCCCCGCTCGCCGA
Source organism: Aquabacter sp. (assembly GCA_030147645.1). GTDB lineage: Bacteria > Pseudomonadota > Alphaproteobacteria > Rhizobiales > Xanthobacteraceae > Aquabacter. The sequence continues at coordinate 506 of JASBUY010000368.1, forward strand.
CCTGGGTGTCCCAACCCTGCGGCAGGCGGGCGACGAATTCGTCCACCAGCGCAGCGCGGCCCGCCGCTTCCACTTCGGCATCGCTCGCCTGCGGGCGGGCGAGGCGGATATTCTCGCGCACCGTATCGGCGAAGATCGCCACTTCCTGCGGCACCAGAGCCAGAGCCCGGCGCACGTCCTGCGGATCGCACAGCCTGGTGTCCACGCCGTCCAGCAGGATGCGCCCCGCCTGCGGGTCGTAGAAGCGTTCCAGCAACTGGAACACCGTGCTCTTGCCCGCGCCCGAGGGGCCGACCAGCGCCACGCGCTCGCCGGGCCGCACAGTGAAGCTCACGCCGTCCAGGGCCTTCTGGCCCGGGCGGGTGGGATAAGAGAAGCTCACGCGCTCGAACGTCACCGCCCCGGCAAGCGGGGCGGGGAGGGGCGCGGGGGTCGCGGGCGGGCGCACCTGCGGCTCGGTTTTCAGCAATTCGCCGATCCGCTCGGCCGCGCCGGTGGCGGCGGAGACCTCGCCCCAGGTCTGTGAGAGTTCCCCGAGGCTGGAGGCGGCGAGCACCGCGAACAGGACGAACTGACTGAGATCGCCCGCGCTCATGGTGCCCGCGAGCACCGCCTGGGCACCCACCCACAGCACCGCGACGATGGAGGCGAAGACCAGGAAGATGCCGCAGCCGGTCAGCGCGGCGCGGGCGCGGGTGGCGGTTCGGGCGGCCGCGAAGGCGCGCTCGGCCTCGCCGGAAAAGCGCGCGCGGGCGGCCTCTTCCGCGCTCGACGCCTGCACGGCGCGGATCGCGCCCACCACTTCGGCGGCATAGGCCGAGGCGTCCGCAAGGCGGTCCTGCGCCTGGCGGGTGCGCCCGCGCACCTTGCGCCCGAAGCCCACCAGCGGCAGCACGATGAAGGGAATGGCCGCAAGCACGAGGCCCGACAGGCGCGGGCTCGTCACCACCATCATGGCCACCGCGCCCACGAACAGCGCCACATTGCGCAGCGCGATGGAGGCGGAGGTGGCTAGCGCCACCTTGATATGGGTGGTGTCGGCGGTGAGGCGGGAGGTCAGCTCGCCCGCGCGCGCGGCGTCATAGAAGGCGCCGTCGAGTCCCACGAGGCGCGCGAATACGGCGGCGCGCAGATCCGCCACCACCCGCTCGCCCAGCGTCGTCACCAGATAGAAGCGCGTGGCCGAGGCGGCGGCGAGCACGCCGACCACGATGGCCAGCACGCCGAAATAGCGGTCGATCATGCCCACATGATCGGCGGCGAAGCCGTAATCGATCATCCGCCGTACCGCGATCGGCAGGCTCAGCGTGGCGAGCGCGGCCACGGTCAGCGCGCCGAGCGCGGCGAGCACCCGCCCGCGATAGCGCAGCGCATAGGGCGCGAGGGTGAGGAGGGGGCCGAGGGAGCGGCGCTTGCGTCCTTCCGTAGCGGAAGTCTGCGCGCCCCCGACAGGGCTTTCCGATGTGTCCGCTTGTGTCAACGCATGCTCTCGGCTATAGACCCGCGACTTCCGTCAGGAAACGAATTCACACCGCTGTCATCGGGCGATGGCGCGCGGCGGCGACAAGGATTGGTCCCATGAAAAGCGACATTCACCCCGACTACCACTTCATCAAGGTGGTGATGACGGACGGCTCCGAGTACACGACCCGCTCGACCTACGGCAAGGCGGGTGACTCGCTCCAGCTGGATATCGATCCGCGCACCCATCCCGCCTGGACCGGCGGCACCCAGCAGCTGCTGGATCGCGGCGGTCGCGTCTCGCGCTTCAAGAACAAGTTCGGCGGCCTGCTGAAGAGCTGAGGTCCGGCCCGGCGGCCCTTCTCCTGATTGGACCTCCTGCAAAGAAGAGCCGCCTCGCGGCGGCTCAGGCAGGACAGGGAGGATGGTCGATCGACCCGAGCGGCAGGAAGTCCTGCCGTGGTCCAGGCGGGAAAGTGCCTCGCGGGACCAGCGTCAGGATGACGCAAAAGGGTTAAGCGGATTTTAACGACTTTCCGACCTTGCGCGGCGCCCGAGAGGGCGCCTTTTCGCGTTGGGCCAATGTGCGCGTCGGCGCGGCGGGGCGTTTCGCCTCTTCCGCTCGGAGCGTCCCCCGTTCCGAGACCTCCCGCCAATTTCCCCCTCCCCAGCCCTCCCCCGCAAGCGGGAGAGGGGGCATGTCGCGATGGGGGCAACAGCCCGGCGCAGCCAAAGGGCATCCGGCGACACGCCCAAACCTCCCGCCGGCCCCTTCAGAACTTGAACACCGAGGCCGCCGCGTCGCGCGAGGCGCGCTTTTTCTCGAGCGTCGCGCGCAGGCGCTCGATCTCACCTTGATAGAGCGCGATGCGCTCCTCGATCTCGGCTTCCGAGAGCCGGGAGAGGTCGGCGCCCGGCTCCAGTGTCGCCGGCTTCGGGCGGGGCAGGTCTTCGTCCATCATGCGCGCCTCCGGTGGTGCGTGCCTGGTCTCGCGCAGGGCCGGGGATTGCGGGCCGCTTTCCCCTTCGCCTTATTTGCGCGCGATTTGCGCTTTGTTACACCATCTTCTCCCGCGTCGCGCCGTCACGGTGTGTCCTTCGATTCCCTTGCCCCATCGGAAAAACGCACCATGATCGAGCTGCCCACCACCATGACGGCCATCACCATTCCCGTGCCCGGCGGGCCGGAAGCGCTGGTGCCCGGCGAGCGGCCCATGCCCGTTCCGGGGCCGGGCGAGATCCTGGTGAAAGTGGCCGCCGCCGGCATCAACCGGCCGGACGTGGTGCAGCGGCGCGGGCTCTACCCGCCGCCGCCCGGCGCGTCCGACATTCCCGGCTTGGAGATTGCCGGGACCGTGGTGGCGCTCGGCGAGGGCGCGCGGCGCTTTGCCGTGGGAGATCGGGTCTGCGCCCTCGTGACGGGCGGGGGATATGCACAATATTGCCTGACGGCGGAGGCGACCGCGCTGCCCGTGCCCGAGGGCGTCTCGTTCATCGAAGCCGCGGCGATCCCCGAACCCGTCTTCACCGTGTGGAGCAATGTGTTCGACCGCGCGCGCCTCGCGCCGGGCGAGACGCTGCTGGTCCATGGCGGGGCGGGTGGCATCGGCACCACGGCCATCCTGCTCGGCAAGGCCTTCGGCGCCCGCGTCTTCACCACCGCCGGCTCGGCGGAAAAGTGCGCCGCCTGCGTGAAGCTCGGGGCGGACCTCGCCATCGACTACAAGACCCAGGATTTCGTCGCCGAGGTGAAGGCGGCCACGGGCGGGAAGGGCGTGGACGTCATTCTCGACGTCATCGGCGGCTCTTACATCCAGCGCAATTTCGAGGCGGCGGCCACCGATGGGCGCATCGCCCAGATTGCCTTCCAGGACGGCTCGAAGGCGCAGGTGGATTTCATGCGCCTCATGCTGAAGCGCCTCACCCATACCGGGGCGACACTGCGCTCGCGCCCCCTGAAGGACAAGGCCGCCATCGCCCGCGCGCTGGAGGAAAGGGTGTGGCCGCTGATCGCCGCCGGCACGCTGCGCCCGCTGATGGATGAGACCTTCCCGCTGGCGGACGCCGCGGCCGCCCATGCCCGCATGGAGGCGAGCGCCCATCTCGGCAAGATCGTGCTGGAGGTGGGGTGAGCGTCGCGCGCAGGGCGGGGTTGCGCGTCTACGGCCGAGGCTTCGCCTTGCTCCGGCCGCAGCCGCGCTTTAGTGATGGGACTTCGACCCGGCGGCAGGCCGGGCGCGGAGGCTTGCCGTTGCGTCTTTTCCTTGCCCTGTGCGTGCTGCTGCTCGCCGCCCTGGCGCCGCTGGCGCCGGCGCAGGCGGTGGAAGCGGTGGCGATCCGCCTGGACGCCCGCGTCACGGACCTGCTTCCCGCCGTGGAGCGCATCGCCACCGATAACGACCGCATTCAGGTGTCGACCGTTCCGGGCGCCGACGGGGTGGTGCGCCGCATCGAGGTGCACGCGGCCGATGGGCGCCAGAAGGCGGATTGGATCGTCTTCGCCTTGTCCAACAATACGGACGAGCAGGTGGACCGGCTCATCGTCGCGCCCTTCTACCGCATGGTGGGGTCCGGCCTGTTCTGGCCCGATCTCGGCAACCGGCGCATCCTCAATCTGACGCCGAGCCAAGGCTTCAAGCCGGAGCGGCAGGCCGCGCCCGATGCCGACGTGTTCCTGGTCACGCTCGATCCCGGCTCCACCGTGACCTTCATCGCGGAACTCGCGGGTCCCAATCTGCCCCAGCTCTATCTGTGGGAGCCGGACGCCTATAAGGACAAGGTCAACAGCTTCACCCTCTATCACGGCATCGTCATCGGCATTGCCGGCCTGCTGGCCCTCTTCCTCACCATCCTGTTCGTGGTGAAGGGCTCGGTGATGTTCCCCGCCGCCGCGGCGCTGGCCTGGGCGGTGCTGGGCTATATCGGCCTCGACTTCTCCTTCTGGTCGAAGGTGTTCGGCCTCTCCCCCGTGGCCGAGCAATTCTGGCGCGCCGCCGGCGAGGCGGTGCTGACCGCCACTCTGCTGGTGTTCCTATTCGCCTATCTCAATCTCAACCGCTGGCATGTGCGCTACATGCATGTGGCAGCGGGCTGGCTGGTCTTCCTGGCCGCGCTGGTGGCGGTGGCGCTGCTGGACGCGCCGGTGGCGGCGGGCATCGCGCGATTGTCCCTGTTCGCGGTGGCGGTGCTGGGCCTCGCGGTCATCATCTGGCTGTCGCAGCATTCCTATGACCGCGCGGTGCTGATCATTCCCACCTGGCTGCTTCTGGTGGTGTGGGTGGTGATGGCGGGCCTGACGGTGGAAGGTCTCGTCACCAACGACATGGTGGCGCCCGCGCTGTCAGGCGGCCTCGTCCTCATCGTCATGCTCATCGGCTTCACGGTGATGCAGCACGCCTTTGCCGGCCTCGGTGCCATCCAGGGCTCATCCTCGGAACTGGAGCGGCGCGCGCTGGCGCTGGCGGGCTCCGGCTACATGGTGTGGGACTGGGATGTGGACAGCGACCGCATCTATACTTCGCCCGAAGCCGAGGAGGCGCTCGGCCTCAAGCGCCGCTCGCTGGAGACCGAGGCGGCGGGCTGGCTGGAAGTGCTGCACCCCGCCGACCGCGACCGCTTCCGCGCCACGCTGGACGGCATCATCGACCAGCGGCGCGGGCGCATCGACCAGGATTTCCGCCTGCGCGCCATTGACGGTCACTATCTCACCTTCAATCTGCGGGCGCGGCCCGTGGTAGGCGCGGACGGCGAGGTGGTGCGCTGCATCGGCACGCTGACCGACGTCACCGGCGACCGCATGGCGGCCGAGCGCCTGTTGCACGACGCGGTGCGCGACAATCTCACCGGCCTCGCCAATCGCGAGCTGTTCCTGGACCGGCTCGACCAGGCGCTGACCGTCGCCCGCGTGGACGACGCGGTGCAGCCGACGGTGATGATCATCGACATCGACCGCTTCAAGCAGGTCAATGTCTCGGTGGGCATGGCGGTGGGCGATTCCATCCTGCTGACGGTGGCCCGGCGCCTGATGCGCCTGTTGAAGCCGCAGGACACGCTAGCCCGCATCTCCGCCGACCAGTTCGGCATGATCCTGCTCTCCGAGCGCGATCCCGAGCGCATCACCACCTTCGCCGACACCTTGCGCCGCTCATTGCGCGCGCCCATCACCTTCGCCGAACGCGAGATCTTCATCACCGCCTCCATCGGCCTGGTGCTGTCCGGGCCGGAACTGGGCAAGCGCGAGGACGTGATGAAGGACGCCGAGCTGGCGATGTATTTCGCCAAGCGCATCGGCGGCGACCGCATCGAGGTGTTCCGCCCGGCCATGCGCCAGCAGAAGATCGACCGCACCTCGCTGGAGAGCGACCTGCGCCGGGCGCTGGAGCGCGACGAGATCATCGTGCGCTACCAGCCGGTGGTGCGCCTGCATGACCGCGCCATCGGCGGCTTCGAGGCCTTCATGCGCTGGCGCCATCCCACGCTGGGCGAACTGGCGGCCTCCGACTTCCTCGCGGTGGCGGAAGAGACCGGGATGATCCTGGACCTCGGCCTGTTCGTGCTGGAGCGCGCCGCCCGCCAGTTGGGCCAGTGGCAGCGCATCCTCAAGGTGGACCCGCCGTTGTTCATGAGCGTCAACGTCTCCTCGCGCCAGTTGCTGCGGCACGATCTGATCCAGGATCTGAAATCGGTGCTGGCGCGCAATGTGGTGGCGCCGGGCACGCTGAAGCTGGAAGTGACGGAATCTCTCGCCATGGAGAATCCGGAATATGCGGCGGTGATGCTCCACCGCATGCGCGATCTCGGCGCCGGGCTGGTGATGGACGATTTCGGCATCGGCCAGTCGGCCATGGCCTATCTGCAGCGCTTCCCGTTCGACACCATCAAGATCGACCAGCGCTTCATCCGCGACAATGCCAAGGGCCCGGCCCGCGCCGCCCGCCCCATCATCATCGGCTCCATGATCGACCTCGCCCACCAGCTGGGCATGGAAGTGGTGGCCGAGGGGCTGGAGAAGGAAGCCGAAGCCGGCGAGATGGCACGCCTGGGCTCGGAATATGGCCAGGGCACCTTGTTCGGCGAGCCGCTGACGGCGGAAGAATGCCGCGTCCTGCTGGAACCCTCCCCCGCCGAATCCCGCCGCCGCTCGGCGTGAGGGGGGACGCGGCTGGTATCGGCTATGCCGAGCCGATTTGCTGCGTGTGATCAGCGGCCGGCCGCATGCGGCACGCCCCATGGCGCCAGTGGCGAGGGCGCTCCCGAGCCCACCGCCCCGCCATCACAACAGCTCGGCGCGCCGGCTGGGTTCCACGAAGCCCAACAGGACCGTTGAAGCCGCCGTGCGCGCTTTTTCGAGCAGGTGCGCGTCGCTGATCTCGTCGGCGATCCAGAAGGACAGGCAGCCGCGAAATGCGATGGCCAGTTGCTCGGGCACACGCTCGGCGGCGACGCGGGCCAAGGCCGGATCGATCCCGCCGCCATCGCCGAATGCCGCGGCCCATAAGGCCCGGGACTGGACGCTGACCTCGCCCGGCTGAGCGCCGGGAAAGCCCAGCGAACGAATGATCGCCCGGTTGATCTGCGGTTCCTCGAGCATCACGCCCGCCGCGATGGATACGGCGGCGAGCACGCGGCTGATCGTGTCCCCCGCCGGCGCAGCCTCAAGAAAGCGTGTGCTCATCAGGGCAATCCGCCGGGCGGACAATGCCTGCGCGATCGCCGCCTTGCTGCCGAACTGATTGAAGGGCGTGGCGAAGCTCACACCGGCCTCGGCTGCCAGCTCGCGCATGGAAAAGGCGGCGGCGCCATCGGCGCGCATCAGACGCTCGGCGGCGTCGAGCACCGCCTCGCGCGCGAGGATGCGCTTTTGCTCGCGCACGGAGGTTCCAACCATGCGGCCATGGTGAGGTGCGTCGCGCCTTGCGTCAATTTATATCATGATATAGTTTTATCTCCTCTCCCTTGATTGCTCCGAGACCGTTCATGACCCCATCAACCAAGACGTTCCTCATCACCGGCGTCAGCTCCGGCCTCGGCCGGGCCTTCGCCAGCGCCGCCTTGCAGGCCGGGCATGTAGTGATCGGCACCGTTCGCACGGCGCAAGCTGCCGCCG
>JASBUY010000369.1 GCA_030147645.1 Aquabacter sp.
CATTCACTCAGCGTTAGACCCGCTTCATGGGCGCGAGATTCTGCCTTCTCCCAAAGATGCGCGGGCATGGACTGAAGAGGATCAAACTTCGGCATCACGAAAGCCGACGGCCAGTGGTTGATAGCATCAAGTTGATATAAACTTATCAACCACACATATCAACCAGACCGTCACATCGCTCGCATGTCAACGCAGCGGATGGGAGTTCAACGCGGCGGCGTGAGCCCCCTCACCCCGCCAGCGCTTCCGCCTCGATGGCTTCGGCGCGCTGGAAGGCGGGGCGGGTGACGCAGCGGGCGACATAGGCTTCGAGGATCGGACGGTCCTTGATGACTTTCAGCAGATGCAGGCCGTACCAGATGTCGGTGCCGAGCATCACATCGACGGCGGTGAACTGTTCGCCCATGGCCCAGGGGCCGGGCGCGACCAAGTCCTCGATCACCTCCATCACCCGGTCATAGGAGCCCCAGCCGGCGGAGCGGGCGGGGATCTGGACCTGCGCCAGCTTCTCCACGAAGGCGGCTTCCACGCAGGCCGCGTCGAAGAACATCCAGTGCAGATAGCGCCCGCGCGCCGGATCGCCGATGGCGGGGGCGAGCTTCGCCTCGGGCGCACGGTCGGCGATATAGGCGCAGATGGCGCCGCTCTCGGCGAGCCGCGCCTCCCCATCCTCAAGCGCGGGCACCTTCATCATGGGATTGATGGCGCGATAGCGCGGGCTGCGGATCTCCGGCCCGTTGAGGTCCAGGCGCTCGCGCTCATAGGGAAGGCCGGATTCCTCCAGCATCCACAGGGCGCGGAAGGCGCGGGTGTGGGGCGCCCAATAGAGCTTCATGCGCGTCTCCTGCCTGTTGCGCCGGTCCCGGCCTCAGCTTTTCAGGCGATAGCCGGTCTTGAAAATCCACCACACCGCCACGAGGCAGGCCGCGAGGAACACCAGCGTCATGCCCAGACTCACCGCGATATGGACGTCCGAGACGCCGAAGAAGCTCCAGCGGAAGCCCGAGACCAGATAGACCACCGGATTGAACAAGGTCACGCTGCGCCAGAAGGGCGGCAGCATGTCGATGGAATAGAAGCTGCCGCCGAGGAAGGTGAGCGGGGTCACCACCAAGAGCGGGATCATCTGCAACTTCTCGAAATTGTCCGCCCAGATGCCGATGATGAAGCCGAACAGCGAGAAGGTGACGGCGGTCAGCACCAGGAAGCCCAACATCCAGACCGGATGGTCCACCCGCACATTCACGAAGAAGGTGGAGGTGGCGAGGATGATGAGGCCCAGCATCATGGACTTGGTGGCCGCCGCGCCCACATAGCCGATCACGATCTCCACATAAGAGATGGGCGCCGACAGGACTTCATAGATGGTGCCGATGAAGCGCGGGAAATAGATGCCGAACGAGGCATTGGAGATGGATTGGGTCAGCAGCGTCAGCATGATGAGGCCCGGCACGATGAAGGCGCCGTACTCCACCCCGTCGATGGGCGCCATGTGCCCGCCAATGGCCGAGCCGAAGACGATGAAATAGAGCGCGGTCGAAATGACCGGCGACACCACGCTCTGGAGCAGCGTGCGCCAGGTGCGCGCCATCTCAAACAGATAGATGGCCTTGATGGCATGCAGGTTCATGCGTGCTCCCGCATCAGTTCGACGAAGATGTCCTCCAGGGAGGACTGGTGCGTCTCCAGGTCGTTATAGGCGATGCCGGCCATGGCGAGGCCGCGCAGCACATTGGAGACCGGCGCTTCCCCCGCCCCTGTCGCGTAGGACAGCACGAGGTCGCGCCCGTCCGCGCCGAGCGCGAGACCATGTCCGCCGAGGGCGGCGGGAATGGCGGAGAGCGGCGCGTTCAAATGGATGGTCAGGCGCTTCTGGCCGAATTGGCGCATGAGCGCCGTCTTTTCCTCCACCAGCATCAGGTCGCCCTTGCGGATCACGCCGATGCGGTCCGCCATCTCCTCAGCCTCTTCGAGGTAATGGGTGGTGAGGATGATGGTGACGCCATCCTCGCGCAATTGGCGCACCAGACGCCACATGTCGCGGCGCAATTCCACGTCCACGCCGGCGGTGGGTTCGTCCAGGAACAGGACGCGCGGCTCGTGGGAGAGCGCCTTGGCGATCAGCACGCGCCGCTTCATGCCCCCCGAGAGGGTCATGATCTTGTTGTCCTTCTTGTCCCAGAGCGAAAGCTCTTTCAGAACCCGCTCGATATGGGCGTCGTTGCGCTTCTTGCCGAACAGGCCGCGCGAGAAGCTGACCGTCGCCCAGACGGTCTCGAAGGAATCGGTCTTCAATTCCTGGGGCACGAGGCCGATCTGCGCGCGGGCCGCGCGGTAATCGGCGATGATGTCGTGCCCCGCCACTTCCACCTTGCCCGCGGACGGATTGACCAGGCCGCAGATGATGGAGATCAGCGTGGTCTTTCCCGCGCCGTTCGGCCCCAGCAGGGCGAAAATCTCGCCTTGGCGAAGCTCCAGATTGACGTCGCGCAGGGCGGTGAAGCCGCCCTCATAGACCTTTGAGAGGTTTTCGACTCGAAGGATAGGCTGCATGGCGCCTCTATATCCCATCGCGATGACGTTTGCGCTTTTGCTTTTGCAAGGCTGCCTTGTGCGAGCGCACGGCCTCGCGCAAGGACGCATGCTGGCAAGCGGCGCCGACACTTGTCCCCGCGATTCTTCACAAGGGACGGACGACGACGCGTTAACGTTTGGCGAGGACACTCGCTCCGGATTTGCCTAAACAGATAGCCCGGCCATCATCAGGGGCACCATGCTCGACCTTCCCGCGACCAAGGGCCAGACCGATCCGTCCTTCCGTCAGGCGCCCCACAATGTGGAGGCGGAACAGGCGCTGCTGGGCGCCATCCTGGTGAATAACGAAGCCTTCTACCGCGTGTCGGACTTCCTGCGGCCGGAGCATTTCTACGAGCCCATCCACGCGCGCATCTTCGAACTGTCGGGCTCGCTGATCCGCGCGGGCAAAATCGCGACGCCGGTCACGTTGAAGACGTTTCTGCCTGCGGATTTGGATGTGGCGGGCCTCACCGGGCCGCGCTATCTCGCGCGGCTCGCCGCCGAGGCGACCACCATCATCAATGCCGAGGATTACGGGCGGGCCATCTATGACCTGTCGGTGCGCCGCGAACTGATCCGCATCGGCGAGGAAATCGTTACCGACGCTTATGACGCGCCCGTGGAGGCGAGTCCCCAGGAGCAGATCGAGGAGGCGGAAAAGCGCCTCTATGCCATCGCCGAGAGCGGGCGCTATGACGGCGGCTTCCTGCGCTTCGGCGAGGCGCTGCGCGAGGCGGTGGACATGGCGTCCAATGCCTATCAGCGCGACGGGCACCTCTCGGGCATCGCCTCGGGCCTTGATGATCTCGACCACCAGATGGGCGGCCTGCAGCCCTCGGACCTGATCATCCTCGCGGGCCGCCCGGCCATGGGCAAGACCTCGCTCGCCACCAATATCGCCTATCACATCGCCGCCTCCTATCGCGGCGAGACCCAGCCCGATGGGGCGGTGAAGAATCTCTCCGGCGGCATTGTCGGCTTCTTCTCGCTGGAAATGTCGGCCGAGCAATTGGCCACCCGTATCCTTTCCGAACAAACCGAGATCCCCTCCTACAAGGTGCGGCGCGGCGATATTTCGGAAAGCGAATTCTCAAAGCTCGCCGCCGCCGCCCAGACCATGCAGGTGGTGCCGCTTTACATCGACGATACCGGCGGCATTTCCATCGCCCAATTGACCGCCCGCGCCCGGCGCCTCAAGCGCCAGCGGGGCCTGGACTTCATGGTGGTGGACTATCTCCAGCTTCTCACCGGCTCGTCCAAAAGCTCATCCCAGGGCCGCGTGCAGGAAATCACCGAGATCACCACCGGCCTCAAAGCGCTGGCGAAAGAGCTGAAAGTGCCGATCATGGCGCTGTCCCAATTGTCGCGTCAGGTGGAAGCGCGCGACGACAAGCGCCCGCAACTGGCCGACCTGCGCGAATCCGGCTCCATCGAGCAGGACGCGGACGTGGTCATGTTCGTGTTTCGCGAGGAATATTATCTGAAAAGCCGGGAGCCCAAACCCGGCACGGAGGAATGGTTCAAGTGGGAGACCGATATGAAGGCGTGTGAGGGCACCGCCGAAATCATCATCGGCAAGCAGCGCCATGGCCCCACCGGCACGGTGAAGGTACAGTTCGAGGCTCAGTTCACGCGCTTCTCCAACCTCGCCCAGCCGGACCGATTCCCGGAACCCAGATGACCCACCGTCCCGGCGCCACCGGCGCCGTCCTCACCATCGACCTTGGCGCCCTCGCCGACAATTGGCGCACCCTCTCGAACCGCGTCGCGCCCGCCGAATGCGGCGCGGTGGTCAAGGCCAATGCCTACGGCCTCGGCATCGAGAAGGCCGCGCCCGCCTTGTGGGGCGCGGGGGCCCGCACCTTCTTCGTGGCGCTCGCCGAGGAAGGCGCGCGGCTACGCGTGGTCCTGCCCGAGGCGACCATCTATGTGCTGGGCGGCCTGTTGCCGGGCAATGCGGACCTCCTGGTCGCAAGCCGGGCGCGCCCGGTGCTCGGCAGCGTCGGCGAGGTGGAGGACTGGGCACGGGAATGCGCGGCGCGCGGCGCCGATCT
>JASBUY010000080.1 GCA_030147645.1 Aquabacter sp.
TTGCTGGGCGATATCGGCCGGCAATTGACTGCGGCTCGTATCAATCGCGGCGAGCGTATCGTCCACACGCTGGAGATTTGGCTTTGAACTCGCCGCCGATGCGGTGAGGAGAAGGTGATTATAGTCGCCGCGCTCCAGAGACAGACCTTCCGTGAGGCGCGAGAGGCCGGCGAAGACGCTCATGGTCGCGCGCGCATCGGATGCGCTGCTCCACTTGTTCCATTCGCCAACTGCGAAGACCACGCTGCCCGCGACGGCGACGGTGCCGATCAGCGAAATGCAAAGTAGAAAAAGTCCCCGAATGCGCATGGTTCAGTCACTTCTATGGGAAGGTTATCCTTCCCTAACGCCAGAAGCTTGCGCGAGCCTGTGGGTGGTCTGGTTGTTGGGCACACTTGTTCAAGGTGTGGATGGGTTCTTTTGTGCACCTTCTTTTGATGGGCCAGTGAATGGGAAGTATCGTGAATACAATGGCTTGAGCGTAGCCGTTCGGGTGTGGCGTGATTGTCGGCGCGTCACGCCTACCCCCCTCCGCCCGCGCAGGGGCGCAGGCGGTTCGCGAACCTTCCAGCTGAAAAAAATACGCGGCAGACGTCGGGCGCCCGCCGCGGGCCGTCAGGCCTTCTGTTTCAGAAGGATCGCGGCGAGCGCGAAGGCCGCGCAGGCAAAAGCGGCCACATAAGCGAGGCCGTGGACGAAGACCTGCATGGCAAGGCCCGCCGCCAGCGGGCCGACCAGCGCGCCGCCGCCCCATACGAGGCCCATCACCGCATAGATGCCCACGAGTTCGCCGCCCTTGAAGCGGGAGCCGACCACGGTGAGCATGATGGTCGCCACCCCGACGAACGAGCCGCCCCACACGAAGAGCAGCGCATAGGCGGCCCATTCATGTCCCATGGTGAGCGGCCAGAGCAGGGCGCCCAGCGTGGCGATGACCGCCAGGATGATGACGAGGCGCCGCCGGTCCATCTTGTCGCCGAGCCAGCCGATGGGCAACTGCAGCAGGATCGCGCCCACCATCATGCAGGTGATAAGGCGCGTGGCATCGCCCTCGTTCCAGCCGACATTCACGGCATAGATCGCGAGGAAGGACAGGCCCGCCGCTTCCAGGCCCGCATTCAGCAGCGTCGCGGAAAGGGCGAGCGGAGCAAGACGCATATAGTGGATCGGATTGGAATGGGCCGGCTCCTCGAAGACCGGCGCCGTCACCTTCGGCGAGGCGATGAACAGAGCAGAGAACAAGGCGAGGCCCGCGCCCACCGCATAGGGTAGGGCGCCGGCCGTGCCGATCAGCGAGAGAATGAGCGGCCCCATGGCGAAGCCCACTGACAAGGCGGCGGTATAGGTCGCCATGGCGCGGGCACGGGTTTCCTCCGTGCTGAGGCTGTTGATCCAGGTTTCGGACAGGACGAACAGCGTCTCGGAGGCGGCACCGAGCACGAAGCGCAGGGGGAACCAGAGCCAGACATAGGGCGCGAGCGGGAAGCCCATGAGGGTGATCGCGGCGACTGCGAGCGCGAGCATGATGAGCTTGCGCGCGCCGACGAGGGCGACGATGCGGGGCAGCACCATGGCGGTCGCGAGAATGCCCACCGCGTGCATGGCGGCATTGGCGCCGATGGCCGCTTCGCTGAGGCCCCGTTCTGCCAAATCGAGCGCGATCAGCGCGGCGCTGAGGCTGTAGGTGAGGCCGAACATCATCGCCGTGGCGATGACCGCGCCGCGCGAGAGAATATTGGCGCCGGAGGTCGTCGCGCTCGCTGTCACTGCTTGGGCTCCGTAAGGGGCGAGGGGTGGGCGGCCGGCGGGGCAGCCGGTTTGCGCAGGATGCGATCAAACATGTGCACTGCGCCGCGCATGCGCGCGGCCCAACTGAGGTGTGGCTGTTCCACGATGCGGTGGAGCGCGCGGGCATAGTCGAGCGCGTAGCCGGGGGTCCAGGTCATGGTCTCGGCCCGTTGGCGCAGCAAGACGGCCACCCAAAGGTCCGGGTTGCACAAGAGCCTGAGAAGTCGGACCCAGGGATAACGGGTGGCAAGCGACCCCTCGAGCGCGGCATCCAGCGCCGAGGCGACCGCGACCGAGCAGTTTCGGTTGGTGAGGTTGTAGGTGTTGTCCTGGCGATAGCCGGCCCAGAAGGCGCGCAGCCGGCGCAGGCTGTAATTGTGGAACTCCACGCTGGCATCGGCCTCGCACCAGCCGGCCACTTCCACCTCATAGGACGGCTGGAATCGGCCGGGCATGTCGTTTTCCTTCGTGGCCCGGAACATGGCCATGAAGTCCCCGGAATCGCGGTCGATTTCCACCGCCGGATAGTGGCTGATATAGACGCTGGGCGCCTGGAGAGCGGCGTGACCCGTTGAAATCACGCCATTCTTGTCCACCGCCGCGATATAGCGGTCGAGCACGGGGCGGCGCGTGGAGACGTCGGCGGATCCGACCGGCGTCCAGACCCGCACGACCATGGGCGTCTCGGGCTTGGGCTCGGTATCCTCGCCGACCAGGACGGGCGCGTTGTCATACCATTTGCGCTTACCGAACATGGGCAGCGCGAGGATCGCGACTTCCGGCTCCAGGGCTTTGAGCGAGAAGCTGAGCCGCAGCAGGACCCAACCGGAGAGCATCAACGACAGGCTGACGCAGAACGGAATGTTCTTTTCGCGCGGAATCGGCCAGTCGGTGATGATGAGGCCGGCGAGGATGAATTCCAGAACCCCGAAGGCGACCACCGATTTCCAGGCGTCATAGCGCAGTGCGTTGGCGGTGAGGATGCGCAGGACACCATCGACCACGAAGGCGATGGCGAACAGCGTGGTGACCGCGAGTTCGTTTCGCACCGGGAAGTCGAGGATCAAGGCGGCGAACAGCAGCAGGAGGCAGGCCCGAAGAAGGGTGAGCGGGCTGTTCATTCCGCCGGCCATGCTGCTGAAGGCGATGGCGCCCTGGATCACGAAGATGATCCCGAAAGCCTGCGTCGCGAACAGGGTCACCCCGTCCGCCGCATCGATGAAGTTGGCTGCCCCGGCGGCGGCAAGGAGCGCTCCAAGCGCCGCGATCACATACCATCTGCGGCGCAGGGAATCCGAACCGATCAGGAGAAACGCAAGCTGCCCCACCGGCATGTACCTCTAAAAGATAATGACCTTCCTAGTTCAAGTTCCTGCTTCGGCCAAGCCTGCCCGAAATGCGCGGGGGGGAAACCGAGGGGCGCCGGCACCGAAAGGCGGCTCCAAGGCCGCAAACGCGGACCAATCCGGCGCGGCGGTCCGATCCGGCGATTCGATTGGCCGCGCGAAACGGAACAGCCAAGCCGCGCCACCGTTAACGGAAACGACACCATGGCAAGGAGGATGACATGTCCATCGAGGATCTTGAGCGCCTGAAGGCCGATGCTTCGGGCAATACCGGCTTGAGCGAGGCCCTCGCGCAGGCCGTGCCGAGCTTCGCCACCACGGACGATGCCATCAACTTCCTGGAAAGCCGCGGCTTCAACGTCACAGCGCGGGAACTGACGGAGATGGCGTCGGACGAAGCGCGCGAGGAAGTGCCGGTGGGTGAGGGCGAAGGGGGATATGGCGCCCTCCTTCGCTTCATCGTCAATCACTGACGTCCCTTACATGCTATCCCTCCCGGACTTGGACGGCCCGGGCGGGATGGTGGCCTGAGTTGCTTAGGCGTCGCGGAAGACACCGTCCTTGTCCATGATTTCAAGCCGGCCGGAGGCCACGCCGAAATAGGCGCCATGGAGCGAGAGGTCGCCCTCTTCCACCCGCTCGGCCACCCAGGGAAAGCTCTTCAGATTGTCGATGGAGAGGCGGACGCAGCAATGTTCGCAAAAGCGCTGGCGCTCCGCGGGCGGCAGGTCTGCCTGCTCGGTCTGGCGGCGGGCCTCGTCCGCGATCTTGATCCACTGCGCCACGAAGTCCTGCGCGCCGGGAGGCGCACCCTCCAGGAGTGCGCCGACGCCACCGCACTGAGCGTGGCCCATGACCACGATGCGCTTCACCCCGAGCACCCGGACGGCGAATTCCAAAGCCGCGCTGGTGCCGTGATAATTGGTGTCCGGCTGATAGGGCGGCACGAGGTTCGCCACGTTGCGCACCACGAATAGCTCGCCGGGCCCGGCATTGAAGATCATCTGGGGATCGACGCGGCTGTCGGAGCAGGCGACGACAAAGGTCTCCGGCTTCTGCCCGCGGGCGGCGAGGCGCTCGAACACGGCCTTGTGGTCCGGCCAGGCCGTTTCCCGAAAGCGCCGATACCCGTCGATAAGCGTGTCCATATTTGCCGCCTCTCCCGCACAACGCCCATAAAAGAGGCTGCATCGCTTCGCCGGTCAAGATCGCTGCGCCGCAGCACGTGCGCGCCGCGCGGTATGGAGGAACGCATCGCTCATTGGCGCGTTGTTTGGGCAGCGAAATGCACTGCGCGAGGAGAGAAAGATGCGTGGACTTGTTCTTTGGTTCTTGGGCGTTCCTTTTTCGGTGATCGTGTTGCTTTACCTTTTCAACGTCCTGTGAGAGCGGCGGGCCTGAGCCCGCTTTCCTCCTTTTGGGCTCGTTTGCCTCATAATTAGGCAGATTTAGCCCCTTGCATGCGCACATTCGCGTCGCGCGGGAAGGCAAGGGCCTTCGCACCGCGCGGCAATGGCGACCTGCTTCTGGTGGCATGACGCTTGCTCTGCTCTCGCGGCTGGCTGCGCGCCGGCTGAAAACAGGAGAGAGCGCATGCTCGGTAAGCTGGGACGGGCGGCCAAGGGTCTGGGCGCCGGATTGGGGGCTCTGGCCGCTGTGGCTGCGATTGCGGGCAGCATCGGCACCGCGTCCGCACAGGAAACCATCAAGGTCGGCATCCTGCATTCCTTGTCGGGCACCATGGCGATCAGCGAAACCACGCTGAAGAACGTCATGCTCATGCTGATCGAGGAGCAGAACAAGAAGGGCGGACTGCTCGGCAAGAAGCTGGAGCCGGTGGTGGTGGACCCCGCCTCCAACTGGCCGCTGTTCGCTGAAAAGGCCCGCGAACTGATCACCAAGGACAAGGTCTCGGCCGTGTTCGGCTGCTGGACCTCGGTGAGCCGCAAGTCCGTGCTCCCGGTGTTCAAGGAGCTGAATTCCATTCTCTTCTATCCCGTCCAGTATGAGGGCGAGGAGAGCGAGCGCAACGTCTTCTACACGGGCGCGGCGCCGAACCAGCAGGCCATTCCGGCTGTCGACTACCTGATGAAGGAAGAGAAGGTCGAGCGGTGGGTGCTCGCCGGGACCGACTATGTCTATCCCCGCACCACCAACAAGATCCTTGAGGCCTATCTGAAGTACAAGGGCGTGAAGCCCGAGGAC
>JASBUY010000085.1 GCA_030147645.1 Aquabacter sp.
GCTCATCCTCGCCGCCGTGGTGGTGATCGATATCGTCCTCGGCATCCTTTATGAGAGCTTCATCCATCCCCTCACCATGCTGTCAGGCCTGCCGTCCGCCGGCATCGGGGCGCGGTTGACTCTCATGCTCTTCGACATGGAATTGTCGGTGATCGCGCTCATCGGCATCATCATGCTGGTGGGCATCGTGAAGAAGAACGCCATCATGATGATCGACTTCGCCCTGGAGCGGCGAAGGGAGGGCGCGGACGCCCAGGACGCCATCCGGGAAGCCTGCCTGCTGCGCTTCCGTCCCATCATGATGACCACGCTCGCGGCCATCTTCGGCGTGCTGCCCATCGCACTCGGAGGCGGGGCAGGCGCGGAATTGCGCCAGCCCCTTGGCATCGCGGTGGTGGGCGGCCTGCTCGTGTCGCAGGTGCTGACGCTCTACATCACGCCGGTCGTCTATCTCTATCTCGACCGCTTCGACCGCATCGTGAACCGCGCCGTGGGCGGTGACGCGGGCGAGGACAATCGCGCGCCCCATCCGGCCGAATAGGACTCCCCCTTCGCCGATCGTGTGACACGGCGCGGCTCCGGCCGGCGCCGCCGCGCGCGGTTGCGCGGATGCGTGAAGCGTTGATTTCCGCATTCATGTGTATTAGGGGACTTACAGAACCCGTTTCATAAATATTGAGCTATTCTAAAGTAGCTCTGAACCTTCGTTGCCGCAGTGTTCGGCGCTTTTTATTTTGGAGTCGTTCGAATGACCAAGCATGAGCATAAGCAGGCTGCATGGTCGTCGCGGGGAAAGGCCCGGTCGGTCTTTATGGTTGAAGAGCAACTCGACAGCCGCGACCTGTTTTCCACGTCCAAGGTCATCACCATCGCCCATGGCGATCAGGTCTACCAATTGCGCCTCACCGCGCAGGACAAGCTCATCCTCACCAAATAGAGGCCCGCGCGCGGGCGGTTTCCTCGCCCGCCATGATTCCGCCCACCTCCCTCGGCACTTGGGCGCCGAGATCGACACAGGCGGCGCGGTTCGGCCAGGGCACCTTTTCGCACCGGACGTTTCTGCTATTGTCCCGCGCCCTGAATTGACTGGACCCGAACCTACGCATGGCCCTCTCCGAGCCCGCCGGCAGCGGACGCACGGCTTCCCGAACGTCTCTGCTGGATTTTGCCGCGCGCGGCTTGGATTTCGCCAGCGCCACCCATCGGCGCGCCTGCGCGCTGCTGGTTCTGGTGGCCCTGATCGCCTTCCTGCCCGGCTTTGCCTCCATTCCGCCCATCGACCGCGATGAGGCGCGCGTTTCCCAGGCCACCAAGCCGAGGCTGGAGACCGGGCCTTTCGTCGATATCCGCTAGCAGGAACTGGGGCGCCAGACGAAGCCCGTCGGCATCTATTGGCTGCAGGCGGCGAGCGTTGCCGCCGCCGAGGCGGTGGTCGGGCCGTCTGCGCGCACCACCATCGCCTTCTACCGCATTCCCTCGCTGCTCGCCGCCATCGGTGCCGTGCTGCTCACCTATTGGACGGCGCTCGGCTTCGTGACGCGCCGGGGCGCGCTGCTCGCCGGATTGATGATGGCGAGCTGCGTTCTGCTCGGCGTCGAGGCGCGCCTCGCCAAGACCGACGCGGTCCTGCTTTTGACCACGCTCGCGTCCATGGCGGCGCTGACGCGCGCCTATTTGCGGCCCGGCCCGGCCAAGGGTGATCTGGGACTCGCCGCCCTGTTCTGGACCGCGCTGGCGGCGGGAATTCTAGTGAAGGGGCCGCTGGCGCCTTTGTTTGTCGGCTTGCCCATCCTGGTGCTCGCCATCGCCGACCGCTCGGCGGGCTTCATGCGCGCATTGATGCCGCTGCCGGGCCTCATCTGGTGCCTCCTGCTCTGCCTGCCCTGGTTCATCGCCATCTATTTCGTGACCGGCGGGGCCTTCTACGAGCATGCGGTGGGCGTCGACATGTTGGGCAAGGTCGCGGATGGGGCGGAGGGACATTGGGGTCCGCCGGGCACCTATCTGCTCGCCATCTGGGGCACGTTCTGGCCCTCCGTAGTGCTGGTCGCCATGGCGGTGCCGTTCGCCTGGAAGCAGCGGCGGGAAAAACCGGTGCGCCTGCTGCTGGCCCTGGTGGTGCCCTGCTGGCTGGTGTTCGAGATCGCGGCCACCAAGCTGCCCCATTATGTGCTGCCTCTCTATCCGGGGCTCGCCATCCTCACCGCACTGGCCATCGAGCGCGGCGCGGTGGATTCCGTCGGCCGTCGCCTCGGCGACCTGCGCGGCTTCTGGCCCATTCTCGGCAGCATCCTGGTGGTGGTGCTCGGCGCGGCCTTCGTCTGGCTGGAGGGCGATTGGGCCTATGGCGTCGGGGCCATCCCGTTCCTGGCGTTCGCCGTCTATCTCCTGTTCCGGGCGGCCTTCGCCTTCCGGCCGGCCGGGGCGGCCGCGTCCTTCGCGGTCGCGGTGTGCGGCGCGCTCTGTCTGTATGTGGGCGTCTACCATTTCCTGCTGCCGCATCTGAGGGCCGTCTGGATCTCCCAGAGCCTTGCCGAGATCGCCCGCGAGAGCGGCTGCCCGGCGGCGTCCATCGCCACCGTCCCCTATCAGGAGCCAAGCCTTGCCTTCCTGGTGGGCACGGACCTGCGCTTCACCGACCCGGTGCAGGCGGCGGATCTGCTGAAGCAGGGCGGCTGCACCCTGGCCTTCATCGGCTCCAACATGGTGCCGCTGTTCGAGCAGCGCGCGCAGGAGATCGGCCTGCGCTATAAGGCGGCATCGAGCCTGTCGGGCTTCACTTATAATGGCGGTCGCAACGTGGTGATCACCGTCTTCCGTCCCGTCGAGGGCACGCCGTGAACGGCGCCCGCGCCGATCTGCGCGCGCGGCTTGCTGCGGCGGGGGCGCATGCCGTCGCGGCGGTGGCGGGGCTCGGCGCGGCGTGGGCCTATTTGCGCGCGCGCCCGGTTCGCGGCCCGCGCCCGCGCATCGGGCTCGGCGGCGTGGTGGAGTTTTTATCGCTCGGCGTGCTGATCGTGAGCCTGGTCGCGGCATCCATGATCCTGCTGGACCCGCTCTCGCCCTATCTGCGCGCCCAATTGCCGCTGGAGGTGATCCGCTTCTTCGAGCGCATCACCGATCTCGGCCTTGGCGGCGTGGTGCTCTGGCCCATCGGGATATGTCTGCTGGCGGTTCTGGCGGTGAAGCCCGGGCTCGATGACATGGGGCGGCGGATCGCGGCGGCGGTGACCGCGCGGCTCGGCTTCCTGTTCCTGTCCATCGCCGGCGCGGGGCTGTTCGTGCTGGTGCTGAAATATCTGCTCGGCCGCGCCAGGCCCCACGCGGCGCTGCTGCTTGCCGGGCCGCATCCGCAATTCACCTTCGACTGGCTGGCGCTGAAAGCGAATTTCGCGAGCTTCCCCTCCGGTCACAGCGCGGTCGTCTTCTCCACCGCCGCCGCCTTCGGCGCGCTGTTCCCGAAGAGCCG
>JASBUY010000086.1 GCA_030147645.1 Aquabacter sp.
CCGGTGGCGGCCTTGAAGGCGTGGCTGAAATAGGATTGCGAGAGATCGGTCAGCGCCGCCAGTTCCTGGAGGCGGATATTGCGCAGGCTGTTCTCCTCGATATAGGCGAGCACCCGCCGCAACTGCCGGTCCGACAAGGGCGAGCGGCGCGCCGCCGGGCGGCGGCCCACCTGCATGAGATCGATGAACAGCGCGAGCACCAGCCCATCGCCATAAAGGTCGTGGCGGGCATCCGGGGTCAGGCATTCCTGCGCGATCAGCCGCGCGAGGCCCTGGATGCGCTCGTCCGTGAAACCGAGGCGCGGGCGGGCGAGACGGGCGGGATCGATCTCCTCGCCGAGCCGCTCACCGAGCGTTCCCACGTCGAAATGCAGATCGAGATGGCTTAGTTCGCCGCTCGCCTCCACGCGCGAGCGGAGCGGCATATGGGCCGGCACATAGCTCATATGGAGCGGCGCGCGGGGTGCGGGAAGCTCGCGGCCGGCGGGCGAGAGGCGCAGATGGGTGAAGCCGCGCTCGCGCTCCAGCATCACGAACAGGCGGGCGGTTTCGGAGACATAATCCCCGCCCGCCCCCGCCTCGCAGGCGACGCGCCAGACATCGGCCACCACCCCGTTCCAGCTGCGCCAGCGCAACTGATCGAGCAGGGTGATGCCCGTGAGGGAGGTGGTCATGCGCGGCTGAAACGCCATGGGCCTTCGCTGTTCCGCCGCCGCCCGCCCGGTCCACCTCGTGGACACTGACTCCAACGGCGATAGATTTAGAATTGCTTTGATCTGACAGGGAAAAGACACGCCATGCCTTTCCCATGCGATCCTTCCGCGATATCAGGCCAAAAATGGTCAAAGCGCAAGAGGAACGCACAATCCCATTGTAATGCGTCTTGCTATGTGACGCCGAAGGCTGTTTGAGCGGCCAAAGATCGCTCTTTTGAATAGTTCTTAACTGAACATTTCGGCGCATGGATGAAAGAATGACTATGACGTCTCGCGTGCAACTTCGCGTGGTCCTGTTGAGCAGCGTCGCCTGCATTCTCGGCTTCGCGCCGTCCCAAGCCCGCGCCCAGCAAGCCGGCGCCGTGGCGCTCGAGCAGATCACGGTGGAGACCAGCCGCGAATCGCCCACCGGGCCGGTCCAGGGCTATGTGGCCCACCAGACCCTCACCGGCACCAAGACCGACACGCCGATCATTGAGGTTCCCCAGTCCATCTCGGTGGTCACGCGCGACCAGATGGATGCGCGCGCCGTGCAGAATGTGGGCGAGGCGTTGAATTACACGGCGGGCGTGCTCGGCCAGCCCTTCGGCGTCGATCCGCGCTTCGACGCCCCCATCATCCGCGGCTTCGATGCCGCCAACAGCCAGTATCTCAACGGGCTGAAGCTGATGCGCACGCAGGGCTCGGTCTCCATCGAGCAATATGGCCTGGAGCGCATCGACGTGCTGCGCGGCCCGGCCTCGGTGCTCTATGGCCAGGGCAATCCCGGCGGCCTCATCGACATGATCAGCAAGCGCGCCACCTTCACCAATTTCGGCGAGGTGCAGGGCGATATCGGCACGTTCGACCGCTACACCGCCGCCTTCGACATTGGCGGCGTGCTCGGCACCGATTTCTCCTACCGCTTGACCGGCCTTGCCCGCCAGAGCGGCACCCAGACCGATTATGTGGACGACAACCGCTATTTCTTCGCCCCCACCTTCACCTGGAAGCCGAGCGACGACACGTCCTTCACGGTGCTCGCCAGCATCCAGCGCGACGAGGCGGGAACGCCGGTCGGCCTGCCGCAGACCTATACGGTCGGCCCGCTGACCAATCTGCTCGCCACCAACACCTTCCTGGGCGATCCGTCCTATGACGATTCCACCCGGACGCTGACCAATATCGGCTACGAGTTCCAGCACAAGATCAATGACACGTGGCAGGTGCGCCAGAACGCGCGCTATACCATGCTCGACTGGAATTACGAGAATCTCTACTTCAACGGCCTGGACGCGAGCAATCCCGCCATTGCCTATCGCGGCTCCAACGTGAATGACGAGAACCAGAACACCATCACCATCGACACCCAGCTGCAGGGCAATTTCCAGACCGGCGGGCTCAGCCACACGCTGCTGCTCGGCCTCGATTACCGCAAGTTCTCGGACAACACGCTGACCCAGTTCGGCTATGCGCCGTCCATCAACATCCTGGCGCCGGTCTATAACCAGCCCATCCTCAACGTGCCGTGGTACGTGTCGCAGGTGGACGGCAATATCAGCCAGACCGGCATCTATGCGCAGGACCAGATCCGCTACGGCAAATGGCTGCTCACCGTCGGCCTGCGCCAGGACTGGGCCTGGACCGACAGCACCACCTTCACCAATTTCGGCAATACCGAGCAGGACCAGGACGATCAGGCGCTCACCGGCCGCGTTGGCCTCACCTATCTGTTCGACAACGGCATCGCGCCCTATTTCAGCTATTCAACGTCGTTCGAGCCGGTCATCGGCAGCATGCCGACCGCGCTCGGCGGCGCGCCTTTCCAGCCCTCCACGGGCGAGCAATATGAACTGGGCGTGAAGTATCAGCCGGTGGGCTGGAATGCCTTCTTCACCGCCGCGCTGTACGACATCCGCCAGAGCAATGTGCTCTCCAGCCAGTTGATCGGCGGCGTCAGCTACCAGACCCAGGTGGGCGAGGTCCATGTCCAGGGCGTCGAACTCTCCGCCACGGCGAGCCTTGCCGAGGGCCTGAACCTGATCGCCAACTACACCTATATGAACGCCGAGATCACCCAGGGCGAGAATGCCGGAAACCGGCCCGCCAACGTGCCGGAGAACATGGCGAACCTCTGGCTCGACTACACGATCAAGACCGGCGCCTGGACCGGCTTCGGCTTCGGCGGTGGCGTGCGCTATGTGGGCGACCGATACGCGCTGGACGACGATAGCATCCTGCTGGACGCCAACACGCTGTTCGACGCCGCCGTGCATTATGAGCGCGGCCCGTTCAAGGCGCAGATCAACGTCAACAATCTCGCCAACGAGACCTATGTGGCGAGCTGCGGCTTCTTCGGCTGCTATTATGGCAACGGGCGCACCGTGATCGCCCAGATCACCTACAAATGGTGATGCCCGCCGCCTCGGCCGCCGACGGCCCGCTCTGGGAGATCGAAGGGCTGGCCGTCTCGGCCGGCACCCACGAAATCCTTGCCCCGCTCACGCTCTCGCTCAGCCGGGGTCGGGTACATGGGCTGATCGGTCCCAACGGATCGGGCAAGAGCACGCTGCTGAAGGTGCTGGCCGGGCAGTTGACGCCGCGCGCGGGCGAGGTGCGCCTGGAAGGGCAACCCCTCGCCCACTGGCGGGGCCGCGCCTTTGCCCGCAAGGTGGCCTATATGCCCCAATTCACCCCCCTGGCCGAGGGGTTGACCGTGCGCGAACTGGTGGCGCTGGGGCGTTATCCCTGGCACGGCGCGCTCGGGCGCTTCGGGGCGCAGGATGAAGCGCGGGTCGAGGCGGCGCTGCGCCGCGCCGGGCTCACCGCAATGGCCGGGCGCCTGGTGGACAGCCTCTCCGGCGGCGAGCGCCAGCGGGCCTGGCTCGCCGTGATGCTGGCGCAGGAAGCCCAATGCCTGCTGCTGGACGAGCCCACCTCCGCCCTCGACATCGCCCATCAGATGGAGGTCCTCTCCATCGTACGCGACCTTGCCGCGGAGGGTGAGGCGCTGGCAGTGATCGTGGTGCTGCACGACATCAATCTCGCCGCCCGCACCTGCGATGATCTGGTCGCGCTCCGCGCCGGCCGGCTGGTGGCGCAAGGACCGTGCGCCGAGATCGTCACGCCGCCGATTCTCGAAGCCATTTACGGCGTGCCCATGGGAGTCCTCCCGCACCCGGTGAACGGCGCGCCCATGGGATATGTGCTGTGAAATCCCTGACGCGCCGAACGCTCGTCGCCGGCGCGCTGTGCGCGCTGGCCCGCCCGGGCATGGCGAGCCCTGCGCAAAAGCGGGTGGCGACCCTCGACTGGGCGCTGCTTGAGACCCTGCTTGCCATGGACATCGTGCCTGTGGCGGCCGCCGAACTGGTGCTGTTCCGCGAAGTGGCGGTGGAGCCGGCCGTGCCGGCTTCCGTCATCGATCTCGGCCTGCGGGGCACCCCCAATTTCGAGGCGCTGAAACTGGCGCGGCCCGATCTCATCTTCAATTCCGCCTTCTATGCCTGGGTGGAACCGCGCCTTGCGGAGATCGCGCCCGTTGAGACCATCTCCATCTATGAACAAGGCGGGCGCCCCTTCGCCCGCGCGGAAGAGGCGGCGCGCCGGCTCGCGGCGGCGCTCGGCCGCGCGGAGGCCGCCGAGCGGCTCATCGCCGACACGCAGGAGACCTTGGCGCGCAGCGCGCGGGCGCTGTCGAACCGGCCCGCGCGGCCCGCTCTGGTGATCAATCTCGGCGATCCGCGCCACTTCCGGGTGTTCGGGCGCGACAGCATGTTCGGCGAGGTGCTCGCGCGGCTCGGTGTCGAGAATGCCTGGACGCGCGACACCTCCTATGCCGCGTCCGCGCCCGTGGGGCTGGAGGCGCTGGCGCAGTTTCCCGAGGCGGACCTCATCATTCTGCCGCCCGTCCCGCCCGATGCGCGGCGCATCCTGCCGCGCAGCGCGCTCTGGCAGGCGCTCCCGAATGTGGCGGCGGGGCGCATCTATACGCTCGCGCCCATGAACCCCTTCGGGGGCCTGCCCACGGCCGCGCGTTTCGCGCGCCACTTCACGGCCGCCCGCCTTGAGGGAGGCAACGGCCTTGGCTGACCTTATGCTGACGGCTCCGCTGCGATCCGCCCGTCCCTGGCCCTGGCTGGGGCTTGCGGCGCTCGCCGCCCTTCTCATCCTCGTCGTGCTGATGCGTCAGACACCCGTCACCGGAGAGGGGGAGACCGCGCGGGCGCTGCGCGACGCCATTTTCTGGCAAGGCGTTGTCCCGCGCATTTTCACCGCGCTGCTGGCCGGCGCGGCGCTGGGCCTTTCCGGGGCGCTGCTCCAGCGCGTGTTGCGCAATCCCATCGCGGACCCCTCCACGCTCGGCATCGCGGCGGGCGCGCAACTGGCGCTCACCGCCGCGCTCCTGGCCGCCCCCGGCCTGCTCGCCTGGTCGCGCGAGGCGGTGGCCTTTGCGGGCGGCGCGGGATGCGTCGCGCTGGTCCTGGCCATGAGCTGGCGGCGGCGGCTCGACCCCGTCTCGGTGGTGGTGGCGGGCATGACGGTGGCGCTCATGGCGGCGGCGGCCTCCACCGCGCGGATCC
>JASBUY010000089.1 GCA_030147645.1 Aquabacter sp.
GAAGCGGCCCGCATCATCGGGGCTGCCGGGCGCCTGGAACATGTGAAGGGGCCGGACGTGCTGCTGGACGCGATGGCCGGCGTCCCGGACGCGCTTCTGGTGTTCATCGGCAAGGGCAGCATCGAAGCGGATCTGAAGGCACAGACCGCGCGCCTCGGCCTTGAGGGGCGTGTGCGCTTCCTCGGTCAACGCAAGGACATGCCGGATATTTATCCGGCTTTCGATCTGATCTGCCTGCCTTCGCGCAATGAGGGCCTGCCTCTGTCGGCGTTGGAAGCCCAGTCATGCAACATCCCGGTTGTGGCGTGTGACGTCGGGTCCGTGCGCGAGGGCATCTGCCCGCAGACCGGGCTCCTGGTGCCGCCGGAAGACCCCGTGGCGCTGGCCGCGGCGCTCACCCGCCAGCTGGCAAACCCGCCGCCCGGGATATCGCGGGATTTCGTCCTCACCCATTATTCCTGGGCGAAGATGATCGCCGCCTATGAGGCGCTGGTCGGGCCGGCGCCATGATGCTCGCCGCCGCCATCCTGTTCTGGGCGAGCCTCGCCGCGATTGTCTATCACCACGCCGTCTATCCCCTGCTGCTGCGCCGCCTCGCGGCGCGGCGCCCGCCTTCTCCTCCCCCGGCGCCGCTCGCGCCGGAGGCGCTGGCGCGCATCACCTTGGTCATTCCCGCCTATCAGGAGGCCGCCTTCATCGCGGCCAAGCTCAGGGATTGCGCGGGGCTCGATTATCCGCGCGACCGCTTGGATGTGATCGTCGCCTGCGACGGCTGCACGGACGGGACGGCAGACGTCGCGCGCGCCACGCTGGCCGAATCCGCCTGCGCGGGCCTGCGGGCGGACGTGCGCGATTTTCCGCTGAACCGGGGCAAGGTGGCGGTGCTGAACGAGGTCATCGCGGACATCCCGGACGGCATCGTCGCCCTCTCCGACGTGTCCGCGAGCCTCACCCCCGATGCCCTGCTGCGCGCCGCCGCGCATTTCGCCGATCCCGAAGTGGGCGTGGTGGCCGGCACCTACCGGCTCCGCGCCGCTGGAAGCACGGGCGAAGCCGCCTACTGGCGCTACCAGACCCGCATCAAGATCGACGAGGCCGCGCTCGGCGGGCCGATCGGGGTTCACGGCGCCTTCTATCTGTTCCGCCGCGCGCTCTGGCAGCCGCTGGAGGCGGACACCATCAATGACGATGTCATCCTGCCGACCCGCATCCTCGCCCGGGGCGCGCGGGCGGTCTACGACACCGACATCGTCGCGACCGAGGAGGAAAAGACCGCGCAGGCGCAGGATTTCCGGCGCCGGGTGCGGATCGGCTCGGGCAATGTGCAGCAGGCCCTGCGGCTCTGGGCGCTGGCATCGCTGCGCCGGCCGGGGCTGGCCTTCATCTTTCTCTCGGGCAAAGCGCTGCGCGCCTTCGTGCCCTTCCTGCTGCTCGTCGCCCTGCTCGCCAATGGTGTACTGGCGGCCTCGGGCTCGCGCATCTATCAGTTTCTCCTGGCGGGGCAGATCGGCTTTTATACGCTGGCCGTCATCGCCCTGTTGCAGCCGGCGGGCATGCCCCGCCTGGCGCGGCTCGCCGCCTATTTCACGCAAGGCCATCTGGCGGGGCTGATCGGCGGGTGGCGGCAGATGACCGGCCAGGACAAAGGCCGCTGGACACGCGCGGGATAGGATCGTGGCAGGCGAGGAATATACCGACTTCATCCACCCGGTGGTGCGCATCGGCAAGCGCGGCTGCGACATCGTGCTGGGCACTATGGCGCTCCTGGTGCTGGTGATCGCCTATGTGCCGGTGGCGCTCGCCATCAAGCTGACCTCGCGCGGCCCGGTCTTCTACCGCCAGCTGCGCGTCGGGCAGGCCGAGCCCCACCTCACCCGCCTGTTCTATCTCTACAAGTTCCGCACCATGTATATCGACGCGGAAAAGCGCGGTGCGATGTGGGCGAGCGCGAACGATCCGCGCGTGACGCCGGTCGGCCGCTTCATGCGCAAGACCCGCATCGATGAATTGCCCCAGGCCATCAATGTGCTGAAGGGCGACATGTCGATCATCGGCCCGCGTCCAGAGCGGCCGGTCTTCTTCCAGAAGCTGGAAACCGAAATCCCCTTCTATGTGGAGCGCACCTTTGGCCTGAAGCCCGGCATCACCGGGCTCGCCCAGGTCAATCAGGGCTATGATGCCTCCATCGAGGACGTGCGCTCCAAGGTCTCCTACGACCACGCTTATGCCATGCGCCTCATGGACCCGTGGGATTGGATCAAGACCGATGTCTGGATCATCCTGCGCACCTTCACCACCATGGTGCTCGGCCGCGGCCAGTAAAAACTCGCCGCCTCACAAGCGGGCGAGCAGCGCCTCCACCGCCTGTGCGCGGCGGTCCCAGCCCTCGTGCGCCACGGCGGCGCGGCGCGCCGCCGGCGTGCTCGCGGCGGCGGCGGCGCGGATGGCCGGGGCAAGCGCGCCGCCGGGATCGATGGCCGCCACCAGTCCCTCATAGGGCGTCAATGCGGGAAAGCGGGTCGCCGCGACCGGCGTGCCGCTCGCCAGATATTCGCGCAGCTTCAGGGGATTGCAGGCGCGGATCTGGGGCGTGTCGCGGAACGGGATCAGCGAGACCGTCCAATGCTGCACATAGGAGGGCAGCGCCCCGTGGGGCCGGGGGCCAAGGAAGGACACGTTCGCCAATCCCTCAAGTGGGGAGATGTCCGTGCGCACCGGCCCGATGAAGACGAAGCGCCAGTCCGGCATCTCGCCCGCCGCCCGCGCCAGCATGGGCAGGTCCAGCCAGTCGGAAATGCTGCCATAGAAGCCCGCGACCTTGCCCTCCGGAAGGTCCGCCGCGCGCAAGGCGGGCGCGCCGAACAGGCCCAGATCGACACCATGGGGCACGAGATGGGTTTTTGCGGCGGGAAAGCGCGCCGCAAGCTCTTCGCTCGCCGCGATGACGAGGTCGGCCCGGGCGACGAGCCGGCGCTCCATCTCCAGCACCGGCGCATGATCGACGCCGGAGAGCGCGCCGAAATCGTCGCCGCAATAATAGACCACCGCCCGCTCGCCCAGCCGGCCCACGGCGGCCACCGCGCTCGGCAGGGAGGCCCAAAGGATCGGCCGCGAGATGCCTTTCTCCCGCAGGATCGGCGCCCCCTTCGCCGGGTGCTCGTCCTCCGTGGGGTGCATCTCGAAGTCGA
>JASBUY010000091.1 GCA_030147645.1 Aquabacter sp.
CCTCATATTCCTCCAGATCGTCCACGCTGTGGGGCCTATGCCGCTTCACGTCGAGGCCCATTTCGTCCATGACACTGGCGACGAAGGGGTCGGGATCGCCCGCGATCACCCCGGCCGACTGCACATAGATGGAACGACCGAACAGGTGCTTGGCCAGGGCCTCCGCCATCACCGAGCGCACCACGTTCTGGCCGCACATGAACAGAACCGCCTGGGGCCGGGCGGAGCGCGCGGGCGCGGGCGCCGCGGGGTCCTCGCTCACCGTCATCCCTTCCAGTGCAGGGCGCAGATGAGGGTGAACAGGCGGCGCGCGGTGTCGAAATCCACCTCGATCTTATCCTTCAGCCGCTCGCGCAGCAGATCGGAGCCTTCGTTGTGCAGGCCGCGCCGGCCCATGTCGATCGCCTCGATCTGGGTCGGGGACGCGGTGCGGATGGCCTCGTAATAGCTCTCGCAGATCAGGAAATAGTCCTTCACCACCTTGCGGAAAGGCGTCAGCGAGAGATGGTGCTGAACCACCGGCTCGCCCGCCTCGCGCTTGATATCCAGCACGAGCCGGTTCTCCACCAGCGCGATATGCAGCGTGTAGGGGCCGGTGCCGGGATCGTTGGAGGGCGCGAAGCTGTTGTCCTCCAGCAGGTCGTAGATGGCGGTCGCCCGCTCATGCTCCACATCCGCCCCGCCACGGCCGATGGACCCTTCATCCAGGGTGACGGCGCATAGCCGCGTGGTGGTGGTCGCCCTGCCCGTTCCGCTCATGATGCCCCCGCCTTACAGCCCCGCATTGGAGCGAACCGTGATGGAGCGGCCGTGCGCCTCCAGCCGCTCCGCCTTGGCGAGGCGCACGGCAGGCGGCCCCAGCACGGCAAGGGCCTGCGGGCCGCATTTGAGGATGGATGTCCGCTTCATGAAATCGAGCACGCCGAGGCCCGAGGAGAAGCGGGCCGAGCGCGCCGTGGGCAGCACATGGTTCGAGCCGCCCACATAGTCGCCGATGGCCTCGGGCGTGTGCGGGCCGATGAAGATCGCGCCCGCATGGCGCACCCGCTCCGCGAGGCGGTCGGCATCGGCGCAATGGATTTCCAGATGTTCGGGCGCGATGCGGTCCGACAGCGCCACCGCCTCGTCCCATGAGGCGACTCGGATGATGGCGCCATGGGTCTGCCAGGACGCGCGGGCGATCTCCGCGCGCGGCAGGGTCGCGAGCATGTCCTCCACCGCCGCCTCGACGCGGGCGGCAAGCTCCGGGCTGTCGGTGATGAGAATGGACTGGGCGGCGGTGTCGTGCTCGGCCTGGGCCAGCAGGTCGGCGGCGATCCAGTCGGCATTGGCAGTGCCGTCCGCGAGGATCAGCACCTCGGAGGGGCCGGCCACCATGTCGATGCCCACCTTGCCGAACACCTGCCGCTTGGCGGCGGCCACATAGGCGTTGCCCGGGCCGACGATCTTGTCCACCGGGGCGATGCTCTCGGTGCCATAGGCCAGCGCCGCGACCGCCTGGGCGCCGCCGACGCGATAGACCTCGTCCACCCCGGCAATATGCGCCGCCGCGAGCACGAGCGGCGCGATCACGCCGTCCGGCGCGGGCACCACCATGACGATGCGCGGCACGCCTGCCACCTTGGCGGGCACCGCATTCATGAGCACCGAGGAGGGATAGGCGGCGGTGCCGCCGGGCACATAGAGGCCCACCGCGTCCACCGGCGTCCAGCGATGGCCGAGTTCCACGCCGAGCGCGTCGGTGTAGCGATCGTCCTTCGGCTTCTGGCGGGCGTGGTGGGATTCGATCCGCCCCTTGGCGAAGCGCAGCGCCTCCAGCGTCTCGCCATCCACCTGCGCCAGCGCCGCTTCCTGCTCGGCCGCGCTCACCCTGAGCCCGAGGGTCGCGAGGTCCACCCGGTCAAAGGTGCGCGAATAGTCCAGCAGCGCCGCATCGCCCCGCGCCCGCACCTCACCGATGATGGCGTCCACGGCGGCGGCGACGTCCGCCGACGCCTCCCGTTTGCTGGAGAGGAAGGTGGCGAAGGCGGCGGGAAAGTCCGGCGCGCATGTGTCGAGGCGTATCGGCATGCCGCTTCGATAAAGCAAGTGCGGGCAAAGGGAAACGGGTCAAGAGGGCGCGTGGCGCCTCAGCCCTCCCCGGCGCTTGCCGCTGCCTGGTGTTCCGGCGCGCGCGTGCAGCCCCAGGCGGGACCGAGATCCGACAGGCGGGCCTCGATGCATTCCACCTCGAAGCGGATGTCCGCGCCGCCGGAAAAGGCGAGCGTCACCTCGCCCGAGGGCGCGTCGGTGGGTTCGAAGGTCACCGCCAGCAGGTTCAGCACTGCGTCGCGGGCGCGCGGATCGAGCCCGCGAAAGCGCACATTGCGCACCCGTTCGAAATGCAGGCCGGTGCGGCGGCGCACGAACTGGTCGCCGCTCGTCTTCTGGTCCCAGTCGAACCGGTTCATCACAAGCGCGAATCGCTGGGTCTTGGGGAGATACCCCATGTCGGCGGTCTTCACGACCGCGTCCTGGAGATGGGCGGAAATGATCGCGAGGTCTTCCTCGTCCAGCGCGAGCAGCTTCAGAGCGTCCATGGGAGCTCTCCTTCCTGGTCTCGACCGCAGATGGCGATGACGGGCGGGCGGATCAAGCCCGGCTCATCCACTGATCCGCTCGATCTGCGCGCCGCAGCGCGCAAGCTTCTCTTCAAGGCGCTCGAAGCCGCGGTCGAGATGGTAGACGCGCTGCACCAGCGTCTCCCCCTCCGCCGCGAGCCCGCCGATCACCAGCGAGACCGAGGCGCGCAGATCGGTGGCCATGACCGGCGCGCCCTTCAGGCGCTCTGTGCCCTCCACGGTCGCGGTGTCGCCGTCCAGATGGATGCGCGCGCCGAGCCGGGCCAGCTCCTGCACATGCATGAAGCGATTCTCGAAAATCGTCTCGGTGATGCGCGAGGTGCCCTTGGCGCGGGTCATCAGCGCCATGAACTGGGCCTGGAGATCGGTGGGGAAGCCGGGGAAGGGCTGGGTTTCCACATCCACGGGCAGGATGCCGGCGCCATTGCGGCGCACGCGGATGCCCTCGTTTGTGGCGTCGATCTGCGCGCCGGCCTTGGTCAGCGTGTCGAGCGCGCTTTGCAGGAGATCCGGGCTCGCGCCGGCGAGCGTCACATCGCCCCCGGTCATGGCCACGGCCATGGCATAGGTGCCGGTCTCGATGCGGTCGGGCAGCACCGCATGGCGCGCCCCGCGCAGGCGCGGCACGCCTTCCACATGGATCACCGCCGAGCCGGCGCCGGAAATGCGCGCGCCCATCTTGTTGAGGCAGGCGGCGAGATCGCCGATCTCCGGCTCGCGGGCGGCATTCTCGATGATGGTCTCGCCATGCGCGGTCGCGGCGGCCATGAGCGCGGTATGGGTCGCGCCCACCAAGACGCGCGGGAACACGATGCGCGCGCCTTTGAGGCCCTGCGGCGCGCGGGCGACCACATAGCCGGCGTCGATCTCGATCTCCGCCCCCAGCGCGCGCAGCGCGTCCAGATGGAAGTCCACCGGCCGCGTGCCGATGGCGCAGCCGCCCGGCAGCGAGACCCGCGCCTCGCCCATGCGGGCGATGAGCGGCGCGATCACCCAGAAGCTGGCGCGCATGCGCGAGACCAGATCATAAGGCGCCGTGGTGTCGACGATGGCTCGGGCGTCGATCTCCAGCGTCTGGCCGGCATGGGGATCATCGCCATTACGCTTGCCGGCGGTGGTGATGTCCACGCCGTGATTGCCGAGGATGCGCTGGAGCAGCGCGACGTCCGCGAGGCGCGGCACATTCTCCAGCGTGAGCTTTTCCTCGGTGAGCAGGCCCGCGATCATCAGCGGCAGCGCCGCATTCTTGGCGCCGGAAATGGGAATGGTCCCGGTCAGGGCCCGGCCGCCGACGATCTTGATCTTGTCCATGCGCTGAACGCTCCCGTCCCGCGCGCGCGGCGCGGATAAACCCCTTGTCTAGACCGCGCCGCCCCACGGCACAATGCGGACCTGCTTTGG
>JASBUY010000094.1 GCA_030147645.1 Aquabacter sp.
GACACGCGAAAGATGACGACGCGGGATCCCATCGTCGGCCGCATGATGTACATTTTTTTATGAACGTCCATTCATTAAAATGAACGGGAAAATACTGCCCTCATAGGATCTGGCCGAGGAACGCGCGGGTGCGCGGGTCCCTGGGATCGGAGAAGAACGAAGCGGGCGGGCCGTGCTCCACGATCAGGCCCGCATCGGTGAAATAGATATGGTCCGCAACCTCGCGGGCAAAACCCATCTCGTGGGTCACGAGAATGCAGGTCATTCCTTCTTCCGCCAGCTCGCGGATGGTGAGGAGCACCTCCTTCACCGTCTCCGGATCGAGCGCAGCGGTGACCTCGTCGAACAGCATCACATCGGGGCGCATGGCCAGCGCCCGGGCGATGGCGACGCGCTGCTGCTGGCCGCCGGACAATTCGCCCGGATAGGCATTCTCCTTTCCCGAGAGCCGCACCTTGGCCATCAGCGCCCGGGCCCGGGCCTCCACCTCGCGCTTGTCCTGCTTCAGCACATGGATCGGCGCCATCATCACGTTCTGAAGCGCGGTGCGGTGGGGGAAGAGGTTGTATTGCTGGAACACCATGCCGACCTTGCGCCGCAAGGCGAGCTTGTCGAGGTCGGGGTCGTTCACCTCCTGCCCTTCCACACGGATGGTGCCGGCATCGATGGGCACCAGCGCGTTGATGCAGCGAATGAGGGTCGACTTGCCCGAGCCCGACGGCCCGATGATGCACACCGCCTCGCCCTTCGCCACGTCCATGGAGACGCCCTTCAGCACTTCGAACTGGCCGAAGGATTTGCGCACGTCCACGAGGCGCACCAGGGGCTGGTCGGGAGTCCAGCCATAGTCGCCGGGCGGGGAAGCGGGTGGCACGATGGAGGTCTCCGTCACTGGTTCAACTGGAATCGGCGTTCCAGATAGAGGGTGAAGCGCTCGATGGGGTAGCAGTAGACAAAGAAACACAGCATGGCGAAGCCATAGAGCGGCGCCAGCAGGTCCGGCCGGCCGCCCTCCGCCGCATGCACCTGCGCGGTCAGGGTGAGCATCTCGGTCACCCCGACGATGGAGGCCTGAACGGTCGCCATGGTGATGAGGGAATAAAGGTTCATCCAGGGCGGCAGCATGCGCTTCACGCATTGCGGCAGGATGATCATCCACAAGGTCTGACGGCGGGAGAAGGCAAGGGATTCTGCCGCCTCCCACTGCCCGCTCGGAAGCGAAGCCACCGCGCCACGCACAATCTCGGACATGTTCGCCATCACCGGTAGGGAGAAGCCGATCACCGCCTTCACCCAGTCCGGGAACGGCACGGTGTAGCCGAACACGCGGAACTGGAACGGGATCATGAACATGGCGAAGAACAGCAGCACCAGCCAAGGGGCATTGCGGAAGAACTGCGTCGCCGACCAGGCGAAGGTGCGCAGTGCGCGGTTCTCACCGATCTGAAGAAGACCGAGCACGAGACCCGCCGCCGTGCCGAGCGCCATGGCGAGCACGGACATGAGGATGTTGAAGCCGAAGCCGGACAGCAGCAGCGGCGACCATTTCCAGATCACCTCCAGCGCGGAGAGCCGCGCGCTGCCGGCTTGCGCGAAGGCGCCGCCGCCGACCACGAGGCTGAGGCCCACAAGACCCACCAGATGCACAAAGCGCAGCCGCGGCCAGCGCCAGCGGGACGGCGCAGGCGGCACAAAGGGGAGCAGAACGGCCAGCGGACGGCCCTCTGGAGCGGCGGTCACACGCACCTCGCTCATCGCGCCGCCCCCTGGCCATAGCCGGGAATGGCAAGCGCCTTCTCCCAGCGGTGCATGATGAAAACGAGGATGCCCACCAGCGTCGTGTAGACGCACAGCAGCACGATCATCATGACCGGCACATTCTGGCTGTCGGTCCAGATCTGCTTGGAGACATAGAGCGTCTCGGGTACCGCGATGGCATATGCGAGCGTCGTGGTCTTCAGCAGGTTGACCAAATTGTTGTTGAGCGCGGGAAGGCAGATGCGCAGCGCCAGCGGCAGCAGAACCTGCCGGTAGATGCCGAAGCGCGTATAGCCGAGCGCCTCGGCGGCCTCAGTTGTGGTGCGCGGCACCGCCTCAATGCCGGAGCGGAAAATCTCCACATTGAAGGCCCCCGCGAACAGCGAGAGCGAGACAATGGCCCACTGCACATTGGTCAGTAGCGGCACGCGCATCCCGTCCGCATCCTCGATGCGCGGCAGGATCTGCCCGAGCCCGAAATAGAAGAAGAAGATCTGCACCAGCGGCGGCGTGTTGCGGAAGATCACCACGAAGCCGTTGACGAGGCCGCGCACCACGCGCAGCGGCGATCCCTGCGCCCAGGCCCCGACCGCCCCAATAGCGATGGAGATCAGGATACAGACGATGGAGAGATAAATCGTCATGCCGAGGCCCGACAGGAAACGCTGCCGGTCATAGGCGTCATAGACGATGGTGAGGTTGATGCCGGTGGTCTCGTAGAGTTCGAGAAACCAGTGCGAAATTACTTCCATGGGGCGCGACGCGACGGGAGCGCGGCGGGAAGCCCGCCGCGCCGTGGCCCATCAGCTTCCCTTGTACTTTTCGTGCATGCGCTTGGAATAATCCGTGGGCTCGATGCCCCACTTCTTTTCCTCCTGGACGATGAAGCCGGTCTT
Organism: Aquabacter sp.; assembly: GCA_030147645.1. Classification (GTDB taxonomy): domain Bacteria; phylum Pseudomonadota; class Alphaproteobacteria; order Rhizobiales; family Xanthobacteraceae; genus Aquabacter. The sequence continues at coordinate 2,655 of JASBUY010000094.1, forward strand.
CATCCAGTCGATCGTGGTGTCGGTCATGAATTTGGCGAAGGCCTCTTCGCCGGGCGCGACCGCGAGGATCCACGGCGCCTCCATGACGCCGGGAAGCGGCATGGCGTAATCGGCGGTCCATTCGGAATCCAGCAGTTTCCCCTGAATGAAGGTCTGGTCGTAGAGATAGCCGATGCACTCGCCGCCCTTGAGCGCGAAGAGCGGCTTCTCGGAGCCGTCGAACGCCTTCACCTCGGCGCCATATTTGGCGGAGACCTCCTTGTTGTACCAGGCACCCGACGTGCCGCAGAGCACCTTGCCCTTCAGGTCCTCCCAGCTTCCCACCTTCGCCTTCTTGGAGAGGAGGATGTTCACGGAGTCCGAATAATATTGCGGATCGATGGCGAGCGTCACTTTGCGCCGCTCCGGCTTGTCGGACATGGTGGCGATCATCAGGTCGATCTTGCCCTGCTGAAGGAACTCGATGCGGTTCGAGGAGACGACCGGCACCAGTTCCAGCTTCACGCCGAGGCGCTTGGCGACATCGGCGGCAAGATCGGGCTCGATCCCGACGATGGCGCCCGAGGGATCGCGAAAGCCGAAAGGCTTGTAATCAGCCTTCACGCCGACAACGAGCACGCCCTTCTTCTTCACATTCTCCAGCACATCGGCCTTCGCCGGCAAAGCGGCGGCCATGACGGCGAGGCTGGCGGCAATCAGAAGCTTCTTCATCACGGGCTCCTTCGAGGCGCCGGCAACCCGGCGGGGCGTCCCACACAGCCGTGCCGCGCGGGACCGGGCAATCAGCTTGCAAGAGCAGGACCATTTGAGGAAGCGGTTTGTTTGTCGTCCAACGAACCATCCCCGTGCCCGAACGGCATGCAGCCTGTGCCTAAGGCATAAGCCACAGAAACAGGAGCCGACGATTTTGGCGCTTGCATTCGGTTTCTGATGATTTATAAAAATCGTCAGTTAACAGGAATTCGGCTTTGCCCGCTCTCCCCCGCGCCAAGGAAACGGCCGACGAAACCCGCGAGCGCATCACGCGCGTCGCCGAGGAAATGTTCCGCCGCATGGGCTTTGCCAAGACCGCCGTCGCGGACATCGCGTCCGAGCTCGGCATGTCGCCGGCGAACATCTACCGCTTCTTCCCGTCCAAGGTGGCCATCGTCAATGCCATCTGCGCCCGCGCGCTGGCGGAAGTGGAAGATGAAATCCGCGCCATCGTCGCGCGGAAGACACCGGCCCGTGCCAGGATCCATGACGTCTTCCAAAGCGTCTTTGTCTATCATCGCGACAATTTCCTGAGCGAAAGGCGCGTCCACGACATGGTGCTGGTCGCCATCGAGGAGAATTGGGATGCGATCCAGGCGCATGTTCAGCGGCTGGAAGCAACCGTCCAGGCGCTGATCGAGGAAGGCATCGCGGAGAAGGTCTTCGTGCCGCACGACGCGGCACCCACGGCCGCCGTCTTCATGGATGCCCTTGTGAAATTCTGTCACCCGATCCTGATCGCGGAAGATATCGACCAGGATCTCGAAGCCCAGCAGCACCGGGTTCTGTCCTATCTGCTGCGCAGCATCGAGGTGGAGCGCACGCCTCTGTGACGGAACGCGGGTCCTCAAGCTGAGTGCTCCGGCCTCATCCGCCGGGCAGCGTCATGCGTAAAGTGTGAATAAAGTCGAAAATTATCAATCGTGATCGATCAATCCTCAGGAGTGCTCATGTCCGCGCTTGGCCCTCTGCCCCGTTTCGCCGCACTCCCGCTGGCGGGATTGCTCGCGGGCCTGCTGTCCGGCTGCGGCAATCCCGCGCCAGCCGAACAAGCCGGTCCCCCGCCCCGTCCGGTCCAGGTGGTGGAGGCAAAGCTCCAGCCGCTGGAGGCGGACACCACCTTTGTCGGTGTTATTCGCGCCCGCCGCGAGATCGACCTCTCCTTCCAGGTGGGCGGAAAGGTCAGCCAGCGCCTCGTGGAAGTGGGCGACCGCGTCACAACCGGCCAGGCGGTGGCCAAGCTCGATCCGAAGGACCTCGCGCTCCAACTGGAAAGCGCGGAGGCGGAATTCGCCGCCGCCACCGCCAATCTCAACCAGACCACCGCCGAGGATACCCGCTACCGCACCCTCACTCAGCGCGGCTTCGCCTCCAATGCCGACCTTGATCGCAAGAGCGTCGCCAAGGAGGAAGCGGTGGGCCGCCTGGAGCGTGCAAAGCGCTCGCTGGACCTCGCCCGCAACCAGCGCGCCTATGCAGACCTCGCCGCCGGCGTCGATGGCGTGGTGATCTCCACCTCGGTCGAGCCCGGCCAGGTGGTCACCTCGGGCCAGAGCGTGGTGCGCATCGCCCTGCTGGAAGGGAAGGAAGCCGCGGTGGCGCTGCCCGAAACCGCGCTGGCCGCTGCGCGCGCCGGCACGGCGACGGTGACGCTCTGGGCCGATCCCGGTCGCGTCTACCGCGCCCATCTGCGGGAATTGTCACCCCAGGCGGATGCCACCAGCCGCACCTACACGGCCCGCTTCACGCTGGATGACCCGGACGACCGGGTCGCATTGGGCATGACCGCCACCGTCACCTTGCGCGCGCCGGGGACCGTGGATGTCGCCCGCCTGCCACTCTCCGCCGTGTTTGACCGCGGCGCCGGCCCACGCGTCTTCGTGGTGGAAGCGGGGACGAATGCGCTCGAAGCGCGGCCGGTGCAGATCGCCGGCTACACCTCGGATGAGGCCCTCATCTCCAGCGGCGTCGCTGCTGGCGACAAGGTGGTCGCCATGGGGGCGCAAACCCTCGAGCCCGGGCGCGCCGTGCGCACCGTGGCCGCCGCGCGCTGAGGAGGCTCACATGGGGGGCTTCAACCTTTCCGAATGGGCCATCCGCCACAAGGTGCTGACCCTGTTCGCTATTCTCCTCTTGGCTGCGGCCGGGACCTATTCCTATTTCAATCTCGGCCGCGCCGAGGACCCCTCCTTCACCATCAAGGTGATGGTGGTCAGTGCCGCCTGGCCGGGCGCCACGGCTGACGAAATGCAGCA
>JASBUY010000102.1 GCA_030147645.1 Aquabacter sp.
TTCCTCGCCAATATCCGCGAATGCGACGCCATCGCCCATGTGGTGCGCTGCTTCGAGGATGGCGACGTGACCCATGTGGAGGGCAAGGTCTCCCCCGTGGACGACATCGAGACCATCGAGACCGAGCTGATGCTCGCCGACCTCGAAAGCCTGGAAAAGCGGGCCGCCGCCTTGGAGAAGAAGGCCAAGGGCGGCGACAAGGAAGCCAAGGAAAGCCTCGACCTCATGCAGCGCGCTTTGGTGCTGCTGCGCGACGGCAAGCCCGCGCGCCTCGTGGAGCGCAAGGCCGAGGAAGAAAAGGCCTTCGACATGCTCGGCCTGATGACGGCCAAGCCGGTCCTCTATGTGTGCAATGTGGAGGAAGCGTCCGCGAAGGACGGCAATTCCCTGTCCGCCCAGGTGTTCGCGCGCGCGGCTGAGGAAGGCGCGAAGGCGGTGGTGGTCTCGGCCAAGATCGAGAGCGAGATCGCCGTCCTGCCGCCCGAGGAGCAGAAGGACTATCTCGAAGCCATCGAACTGGACGAGCCGGGCCTCAACCGCGTGATCCGCGCGGGCTACGACCTGCTCCAGCTCGTCACCTATTTCACCGTCGGGCCCAAGGAAGCGCGTGCCTGGACCATCACGCGCGGCACCAAGGCGCCGGCGGCCGCTGGCGTGATCCATTCCGACTTCGAGAAGGGCTTCATCCGCTCCGAAACCATCGCCTATGACGACTATGTCAAGAACAAGGGCGAGGCGGGCGCGCGCGATGCCGGCCGCCTGCGCCTGGAAGGCAAGGAATATGTCGTGCAGGACGGCGACGTGCTGCACTTCCGTTTCGCGAACTGAGGACCGGCTCACAAGGCGCGGCCATGCGTCATGCCTCCCTGATCTCGATCATGGTGTAACACCCTGATCGAGGCTTCCCTGTTGCCCGCAGATGCGCGGTCGGCGGACGGACCTCTCGGGCCTTTTGCGCGCGGGTGAACGCCGCGCTGCGATCCCAAATGGCGGTGCGGCGGAAGAAGCGGGCATGAGGGCGGGGCTGAGGGCGAGGCGGTGGAGCATGGGGGCAGCGGCGCTTTATGCGCTCGCAATGCTGCTCCTCGGCTTTGCGCATATGCCCGTCGCAGCGCAAGGCGCACGCCCCGACCTGTCCGCGTTCGCCCTTCCGGACGGATCGGTTCCCGACATTTGCTTCGGCAGCCAGGACGGCACGTCCGTCCCGCAGGGATCGGCGCCGCTCTGTGCCGCCTGCCTTCTCACCGGCGGTGCCGGCCTTCCGCCCCAAGTGGACGGCCTTGCGTTTCCCGTGTTCTTTGCATCGAGGCCGCTTGTTCGGGCCACGGCTCCGGACAGGACGGACGCGCCGCAAAAGGCCCATCCGGCACGCGGACCTCCAGCCCGGCTCACATGAGCCGAGCCGGCGCGACCCGCACCGGAGGGCGTCCACGATCTGATCGTCCCATACTCAGATCCGTAAAACGCACTCCCAAACTGAGCGACTGATTCACTGATCCTGGTCATTCAACCGGATCGGATCGGGCTCTCGGGCGCGCTTTCCGCCCCCGGCCGCACGCGGCCATCCGGTAGATCAGATATGTCCTTCAACCGACCCGGCGCGGAGCCCCGCGACCGCTTGCATTCCCTCGTTCATTCCGTGGCGCCAGTTGTGTCTGGCGCGCCCCAGCCCGCAAGCCCACTGTTCGCCCCCCGCGGCGCAGCCAGACAGGCCCGGCCGATCTACGCCACCAACGGCTTCAACCCACCCCGTCCCGTCCTCGACGCCATGCACCACGGCTGGGGCGGGCATTGTCCCTGTTGCGGCAAGGGCGCGCTGTTCAGCACCTATCTGGATTTGAACGAAGATTGCCCGGCATGCGGCGAGGCTCTGCATCCCGCGCGCGTGGGCAATGCCGCTCCGCTCATCGCCATTCCGGTCGCCGTTGCCGCCGCCTGCCTCGTGGGCGGCGTTCTGGAAATCATCGGCGGCATGGCGTTGTGGGCCGAGCTGCTGCTCTGCGAAGGGCTTGGCCTTGTCACGGCTCTTTGGGTTCTGCCACGGGCAAAGGGCATGCTGGTCGGTTACGCCTGGGCCTGCCATCTCGGCGGCTTCGACCCGCTGCGGCATCTCGCTCCCGACCCGGAAGGAGATCCGCGGGCGCCCGGTCCCGCCGTCGTTACGCAGGTCGCTCCTCCGTCCGGCTGATGGCGCATGAGGGAGGCGCACGGTCCGGGACCGTCGCCCCGCCTCGGCCGGGCGACACCCCCGCGCCACCGTCACCGATGCGCCCTTTCCGGCCCGCCTCCCCCTCCCCTGCCGCTTCGCGAGCGTGTAAGACAGCGAAAACGTCTGGGGAGGGCCGCGTGCCAAGTCTCTTTTTCGAAGACTTCGTCGAACGCGACGTGAAGACCTATGGGTCCTACACCGTCACCGAGGCGGAGATCCTGGACTTCGCCCGCCAGTTCGACCCTCAGCCCATGCATCTGGACAAGGCCGCAGGCGCCGCCTCCCTGCTCGGGGCGCTCGCCGCCTCCGGCTGGCACGCCTGCGCCATCATGCAGAAACTGATGTGTGAGGCCTTCCTGCTCAATTCCTCCGGACGCGGCTCGCCGGGGGTGAGCGAGGTGAAGTGGAAAGCGCCGATCTTTCCCGGCGACGTGCTCTCCTTGCGCCGCACCGTGCTGGAGAGCCGAACCTCAAAGAGCAAGCCGGACATGGGGCTCGTCACGCTGAAGCTCGAACTCATGAAGTCCACCGGCGAGGTGGCGAGCGAGGAGACGCTGGTCATCCTGTTCGCCCGCCGCAACCCGGGAGCGCGCCTCGCATGAGCTATTTCGACGACATCACGGTGGGCGCGCGCCGCACGCTCGGCACCCACCATTTCACCCGCGAGGAGATCATCGCCTTCGCGCAGGCCTATGATCCGCAGAGCTTCCATGTGGACGACGAGGCCGCCAAGCGCACCCATTTCGGCGACCTCGTTGCCTCCGGGTGGCACACCGCCGCCTGCTGGATGAAATGCCTCGTGGCCGAGCGCACCCGCGACGCCGCCGAACGCCGCGCGCGCGGCGAGGACGTGCCGGATTTCGGCCCCTCGCCGGGCTTCAAGAACATGCGCTGGCTCAAACCGGTCTATGCCGGAGACACCATCACCTATGCGACCGAGGTGCGCGAGAAGGTGCCCTCCAAGTCCAAGCCGGAATGGGGCCTGCTCATGGCCTATAATACTGGCACCAACCAGCATGGCGATCTGGTGTTCGACTTCGAGAGCATCGTCTTCGTGCGGCGGCGGGCCTGACCCCGCCGCCTCAGGTCCGCCCGCCCGGGGTGAGCGAATGCTCGCCCGGCTCGGGCTCGGCCATTTCCTCCTTCACCTGCCCATAGGCCAGAAGCGCGAACAGCGCCGCCCCGCCGACGATATTGCCCGCCAGCAGCGGCAGTAGCAGGCTGAGCACCCCGCCCATGCCAATCTCGCCGGAAAACAGGAGCAGAAACAGCTCCACAGACCCGGAAATCACATGGGACAGTTCCAGCGCCGAAATCAGCGCCGTGAACACCAGGATTACCGCGAAGCGGGCATGCTCGGCGCTCGGCAGCAGCCAGACCACCGTCGCCACCAGCCAGCCGGCCAGAATGCCCCGCCAGAAGGCCGAGGCGCTGCTCATCTCGGCCAGATGCCGCGACACGCCGAGGACACCCTCCTGGATCTCCGGCGGCAGCACCGCCCCGGTCGAGAGCGCGGCGCCCACCAGGCAGGTGCCGACCAGGTTCGCGGCCAGCACCACCCCCCAGATGCGGGCGATGGCGACGATGCCGGTCCGCGAGGGTTCGCTCAGCACGGGGAGAACAGCGGTGAGGGTAATTTCCGTGAACAACTGGAACCGACCGAGGATAACAATGAGGAATCCGATCGCGTAACCCGGGCTTTCGAGCACTGTTCTCCAGGGTGTGTCGGGCAGGACGGCGTGCAGAAGCCCCTCCCCCACCACCGAAAAGCCAATGGAAAGTCCCGCCGCGATCCCCGACCACCACAGGCTCGCCACCGGCCGGCTCAGTTCCTCTACCCCCTCCCGGCGGATCACCTCATAGACCGCGAGGGGGCGCAGATTGGCCCGCTCCTCGACGATCTCATCCTCCTTCTCGGACAGATCTTTGCTTTCATTCTCAATGCCTTGCGCCTTGTGCGCACCGGCATCCCCAGGGCGCGCGCGCGCCTCGCTCACCTTGACCATGGCCGTTCATCTCCGTTGCAAGCGTGAACGCAGCCGGCGCCATTGGGTTGCATCCCTGTCGCGCGAATGGGCAGAAACCCTTGCCGGACGGCCCCCGTTCCCCCATTTTAGGGGTCGGATCCGCCGGCCTTGACCCGGCGCGGTCAGGAGTTGTCGACCATGAACGCTACCGTGCGCCCCCGCCCCGCCGTCATGCGCATCACCGATGCGGCTGCCGAACGGCTGCTGCACATCATGTCCCGCCGCGATCCTCCGGCTGCCGCCGTGCGCGTCGGGGTGAAGAATGGCGGCTGCGCCGGCATGTCCTATACGCTTGATTATGCGAACGAAATCGGACCCAGGGACGATGTCGTCGAGGTCAAGGGCGTGAAGGTCATCATCGATCCGAAGGCCATCCTGTTCCTGCTTGGCACGGAAATGGACTTCAAGACCGACAAGCTCTCGGCCCAGTTCGTGTTCAACAACCCGAACCAGACCTCGGCGTGCGGCTGCGGCGAATCCGTCGCCATCACGCCCGCCAAGCCGGATGCGCTGGAAACTCGCGCTGACGCTTGACCCTTCGCTCGGCTTTCGCCATGGCTACGCCTTTCAGGAGGGGCTGCCATGGTTCCACAACCCATTGCCTTCATACTTGAGTCCCGCGGTTTTGCCGTGTTGGCCCGCATTGTGCTGACCTTCGTTTTCTGGGGCGCGGGCCTGGATAAGCTGATCAACTTCTCGGATGCCGTTGCCGAAATGAGCCATTTCGGCTTCGGCGCGCCTACTCTGATCGCGGCACTTGCGGTCGCGACCCTCCTGATCTCGTCTTTTCTCATTATTTTCAACGTCGTATCTTGGCTGGGCTATGGTGCGCTGGCGGTCTTTTTGGTTCTCACAATCCCAGTCGCGCACCCCTTCTGGGCGTTCTCCGGCCCCGAAGGCGTGCACCACTTCCGCGTCGCGGTTGAGCATGTAAGCCTTATCGGCGGGCTGATGACTGGTGCCATCCTTTCTCATCGTCAAACCAGAGCCTGAGCGGACAAGCGGCAGAGCGGCCCGGGAAAAGTGGCGCGCCGGCAAAGAGGCGCGCATTCCGCCCTTTCCCCTCGGCTCATCGCCCACTAAGGTCCCGCCTCGCGCGGACGTGGCGGAATCGGTAGACGCACGAGACTTAAAATCTTGCGCCGCAAGGCGTGCGGGTTCGAGTCCCGCCGTCCGCACCACACAACTCTCCCCGCGGCAGGCGCCGCACGCTTCAAGGGATGGCGCATGATGCGTTCCGGGGGAACCCCGCCGGCGGCGGGCGTGCCGATGGCCTTGTGCGCGGTCCTTATCGCCATGATCTCGGTCCAAGGCGGGGCGGCGCTCAGCAAGCAACTGTTTCCCGCCATCGGTGCGCAGGGCGCGACGGCGCTCCGGCTTTTCTTCGCCACGCTTCTTTTGTGGATGTTCTGGCGCCCTTGGCGCCATTGGCCCCACCGCAGCGCCTGGCCGACGCTTATCCTTTACGGATTCGCACTCGGCTGCATGAATCTTGCCTTCTACATGTCGCTGGCGCGGATCCCACTCGGTGTCGCCGTGGCGCTGGAATTCACCGGCCCCCTCTTGCTCGCGGTGGCCACATCGCGCCGCCCGAAGGACTTTCTGTTTGCCGGCATGGCCATCGCAGGCGTGGCCTTGCTTCTGCCGCTCCATGACCTCGCTGCCCCGCTCGATCTTGTCGGCGTGGCCTACGCGCTGGGCGCGGGCGCCTTCTGGGCGCTCTACATCGTGTTCGGAAAGCGCAGCAGCGGGGCCGCGCCCGGCGGCAGCGTCGCCGCCATCGGCATGGTGGTGGCGACCTGCGTGGCACTACCGGCGGGCCTCGCCCATGCGGGAGCGGACCTCCTGACGCCCGCACTGCTTCCGGTGGCGCTGGCGGTCGCCCTGCTCTCCAGCGCGATCCCCTATTCGCTGGAGATGATCAGCCTCAAGCGGCTGCCGGCCCAGACATTCAGCATTCTGATGAGCGGCGAGCCGGCCATCGGCGCCCTATTCGGCCTCGCTTTGCTGGGCGAGGGATTGTCGGCCAATCAATGGATCGCCATCGGCCTCATCGTCGGCGCCTCGCTTGGCACCAGCCTGTCGGCCGCGCGCAGCGCCGTACCCGAGGGGCCGTGACCCTCACGAGGGCCCCGGCGATCGCGCCGAGGCACGGTCCCGATAACGGCCTCAAGCCGCCTTGGGATAATGGATCGGGGCCTCGGAATCCGCGCGCGACGTATTCAGAAGGCGCTCCTGGCAGAGTTCCATGATCTGCATCACTTCTGCACCCCAGGCGACGCTGGACTGCTGAAGGAAGGCGGCCTCGCGCATGAAGGGATTCACATTCCCCTCCTGCGCGCCAAGCTCGGCGAGAAGGCGCATCTGGTCCTGCATGCGCTCGGCGGCGAAGCGCTGAAGGCGGGTGGCGACCTCCACCGGAAAATCGACCCAGAAAAACCGGGCCGCTGCCATCGGGTTCGCCGCCATCGGGTTCGCGGAGGACTGCGAGGCGTTCTGCAACGCCTGCGTCCAGGCCTGGAACGGGTTTTGCGTGTCCATGGAACCTCTCCCTGAAGATGTCCAACTTTAGTATAGCACACACAGCCGCTCCGCGCGCCTTGTTCTGCATCAATCCCGCATCGGGAATTGCGCTTAAGGTCCGCTGCGGCCTCGCCCATGAGAAAGAAGTGAGGCACAAAAGCATATCGGTCCGCGCATTTTCGGCGTGGCCGCACGCAGAACCCATCCCTCGGAGAGGGCGAACCCCGGAGGTGCGCATGGCCGACCTGCCCCATGATTTTCGCGAGATCCGCCTTGAGCTCGCACGCGAGAAGGACCACCCCGCCGGCGCGCGCGACTTCGGCTACACCTTCGTTGCGCCTCTGGATGCCAATGGGCAGATCGAGCCGGACCTGTGGTCCAAGCACCGCGCGGCATGCCGGGTGGTGCGCTTCCGCCCCCAGGAGGCGGATCAGGTGGGCCATCTCGTGCGTCGCCCAGGCGGAAGCTGGGCCTTTCATTACGACATCGCCGGGTCAGAGGACGACGAGGCCGGCTACCGCTTCAATGCCGAGCGCTTCGTCATCGGCGAATATGTGTCGGTGAAAGAGGACGATGAAACACACACGTTCCGCGTCGTCTCAGTCGAACCGCTCTGAGTAACCCGGCAGATGTTGAGGGGCGCCGCGCGGCGCCCCTTTTTCGTTTTCAGTAGGACTTGTACTCGGCCGTTCCCTTGGAGAGAGCGAACTCCTCCTCGGGCGACAGAACCAGCTTGTGACGTCCCACGGCCGCGAAATAGGCGATGCCGACCGCGAACCACAGGGCGACCCCGATCACGCCATTCCGATAAATGGGGTCGGACAGTTGGAAATAGATGGTCACCAGCGCGATCAGGATGGTGAGCACCGCACCCAGCACGCCGAAGGGGCTCTTATAGGGCCGCTCGATATGGGGCATGTTCCGGCGCATCAGGATGAAGGACAGCGCCTGCATCACATAGGACAGCATGGCGCCGAACACGGCCATGTTGAGCAGGGTCCCGCCGCTGGCCGCCGCGCCCGCTTCCGCGCCGAGGGCGAACCAGATCACCAGCATGATGCCGAGGCCGACCACCGCGCCCGCCACCATGGCCACATGGGGCGTCTTGCGGCTGCCATGGGTGATGGACAGGGCACGCGGGAAATATCCCGCCCGCGAGAGCGAATAGATCTGCCGCCCCTGGGCATAGATGATGGTGTGGAAGGAGGCGATGAGGCCCACCACAGCCACCAGGGCGAGGAGGCTCGCGATGCCCGTGCCGTAGATGGCCTTGAAGCCGTCCAGCAGCGGTTCGAGGGAGGTGGACAGGCCGAAGGCGCCGTTGGCCACAGAGGAATTCAGCCACAGGATCATGAAGGCCGAGACGATCAGCGTCGCCATGCCGGCCATGATCCCCTTGGGCATGTCCGACTTGGGATCGACCGATTCTTCGGCCGCCAGCGGCAATTGCTCGATGGCGAGGAAGAGCCAGACCGCGAACGGCATGGCCGCGAGCGCACCGCCAATGCCGAAGGGCAGGAAGGGGCCGCCGCCATTGGGAAGTTCCACCGCTGCGCCATCCGGCGACACGCCGATATTCAAAGCCCAGCGGGAGAAATCCATCACCGGAATGGCACTGACCCAGAAAGCCACGAGGCAGGCGAGCGCTGCCAGCGTCACCACCAAAGTCACCTTGAAGGAGAGTTCGACGCCCACGACGTTGAGGCCGACGAAGATGATGTAGCCGAACACCCAATAGACCGGCTGAAAGGCCGGCGGCGTGTCGAAAATCGAGCCCATATAGGAGCCGATGAAGGACACCACCACGGCGGGGGTGATGACATATTCCACGTTTTCACACAGCCCGGTGATGAAGCCGCCCCAAGGCCCCATGGTGGTGCGCGCGAAGGAATAGGCCGCGCCTGTATGGGGCAGGGCCGGCGACATTTCGGCGATGGAGAAGGTCAGGCCGAGATACATGATGGCGATGATGATGGCGGCGATGAACATGCCGCCCCAGCCGCCCGAGGCGAGGCCCAGGTTCCAGCCCGAGAAATGGCCGGAAATGACCGCGCCGACGCCCAGCGCCCACAGCGACCAGACGCGGGCATGGCGCTTCAAGGCGCGCTGCTCGAAATATTTTACATCGACCGTGGTGTAGCTGACGCCGGAAGATTTTTGAGCGCTCATGAATCGTGCCCTCTGCCCAGCGGCCACCGGAACGCCGGTTGCCGGCCCATGATTTTTTAAAGCAAGGACCGTGCCTGAACGTCACGCCTCGCCGGCACCGGGAAGGGCGGACGGCGGCTGCACGCCGTCCAGCCGCGCATCGCTTTCGTCCTTCAGATCGACGCCGGTTATTTCCCGGCGCAGCGCCTCCTTCAGCAGCCAGGCCAGCTTGAAGGCGGCGGCATTGTGGGACAGCCCCTCGGCCCGCACGTTCGAGATGCAATTGCGCTCCGCGTCGGTGCGTCCGGGGCGGGGTGCGAAGGTGAGGTAGAGGCCGAGACTGTCCGGCGAGGAGAGGCCGGGCCGCTCGCCGATCATCACCAGTACCGCCCGCGCCTTCAGCGCCGCGCCCACCTCATCGCCCAGCGCCACCCGCGCCTGGGCGGCGACGCAGACCGGGGAGACGCGCCA
>JASBUY010000372.1 GCA_030147645.1 Aquabacter sp.
GAGCGCGTCGCCTATGCCCTCGCGCAGCGGTTTTCGCCCGGCGAACGGGTGGCGATCTTCGCCGCCAACTGCCCCGAATGGGTGATGGTGGAGTTCGGGGCGGCGCTTGCCGGGCTGACCTTGGTGACCGTCAATCCGGCCTTCCTCCCCAAGGAGGTCGCTTATGTGCTGGGCCAGTCCAAGGCCTCCGGCGTGATCGTGCAGAACCAATATCGCGGCCGCGATCTGTGCGCGGTGGTGGAGGAGGTCCGCGCGGAACTCCCGACCCTGCGGGAGATTCTCCCCCTCGATGATTGGGCGGACCTGATCTCGGCCGCGCCGGTTTGCCCGCTGCCGTCGGTCTCCCCGTTCGATATCGCGCAGATTCAATACACGTCCGGCACCACGGGCTTCCCCAAGGGTGCGCAGCTCACCCATCGCGGCCTCGCCAATAACGGGCGCTTCTTCGCCCGCGCGCTCGGCGCGGGACCGGACGATGTCTGGGTCAATCCCATGCCCATGTTCCACACGGCCGGGTGCGGGCTCGTCACGCTTGGCGCGCTCCAGACCGGGGGGCGCCATGTGCTTCCCCCCGCCTTCGACCCGGCTCTGATGCTCGCTTTATTCGAGGCGGAACGGGGCACACTGATGTTGTCCGTTCCCACCATGCTGATCCGCATGCTGGATCATCCCGACGCACAGACCCGCGATGTCTCCGCCTGGCGGCTCTCAGCCCTGGGCGGGGCGCCGGTGCCGCCCGAGCTGGTGCGGCGCGCCGGCGAGAGGTTCGGCATCAAGGTGGCCATCGGCTTCGGCCAGACCGAGGCTTCGCCCTATCTCACCCACACGGTGCCGGACGATCCGCACCCCGACTGGATCGAAACGGTGGGCCCGCCCCTACCGCAGACCGAGATCAAGGTCGTGGATCCCGCCACGGGCGAGACGCTGGGCCTCGGGGAGACCGGCGAAATCTGCGCCCGCGCGCCGGGCGTGATGGCCGGCTATTTCGACAATCCGGGCGCCACCGCCCAGGCCCTCGATGCGCAGGGATGGCTCCATACCGGCGATCTCGGCAGCATGGATGCCTCGGGCTATTGCCGCATCGAAGGCCGCCTCAAGGACATGATCATCCGGGGCGGAGAGAACATCTATCCCCGCGAAATCGAGGACGTGCTGTTCACCCATCCCGGCGTGGCGAGCGCCGCCGTCGTGGGCATTCCGGATACGGAATGGGGGGAGCAGGTGGCGGCCTTCGTCCAGTCCCGGCCGGGTCATGCGCTGGATGCGGCGGAGCTGTCCGGCTTCTGCCGGGCGCATCTGGCCGCGTTCAAGGTGCCGCGCGTCTGGCGCATCGTCGACCAGTTTCCCCAGACCGCCTCGGGAAAGATCCAGAAATTCGTGCTGCGCGAGATGCTGCGCGCCCAAAGCCAAGGACAAGTCTGATGGGATCGTTGAAGGGTAAGACGCTGTTCATCACCGGCGCGTCGCGGGGCATCGGCCGGGCTATCGCGCTGAAGGCGGCGGCGGACGGTGCCAATGTGGCCATCGCGTCAAAGACCTCCGATCCCCATCCCAAGCTCATCGGCACCATCCATTCGGTCGCCCGGGAGGTGGAGGAGGCGGGCGGCCGCGCCCTGCCCCTGGAGATGGATGTGCGCGACGAGGCGGAGATTGTCGCCGCCGTGGCGCGCGCGGCCGATGCCTTCGGCGGCATCGACATTCTGGTGAACAATGCGAGCGCGCTTTTCCTCGCCCGCACCCCGGACACGCCCATGAAGCGGTTTGACCTGATGCACCAGGTCAATGTGCGCGGCACGTTCGCCACCACACAGGCCTGCCACCCCTATCTGAAGCGGGGCGGCAATCCCCATGTGCTGGTGCTCTCGCCGCCCTTGACCCTTGAACCCGACTGGTTCGCGGACCACTGCGCCTACACCATGTCGAAATACGGCATGAGCATGTGTGTGCTGGGCATGGCGCGCGAGTTTGCCGGGGACGGCATCGCGGTGAACGCGCTCTGGCCCTCCACCATGATCGAGACCGCCGCCACCAAGGCCATGGGCGTGCCCCAGGCCGGGTGCCGCAAGACCGACATCATGGCCGACGCCGCCTACGCCATCCTCACCCGCGACGCGCGGACCTGCAGCGGGCACTTCTTCATCGACCAGGCTGTGCTGGAGGCGGAAGGCATTACGGACTTCGAGAAATATGCCGTCGTACCGGGGACGCCCCTGGAGCGCGATCTGTTCGTCGCCTGATCGGCGAGAGCAGGAAGGGGGCGGCATCAAAGTCAGTCGCAAGCCCGAGTGCAACCAAAGATTGAAAAAATCAATGAAACGCGGCGACGCTCGAACGCCCGCGACACGGAGGGAAACCATGCCAAGGATGCAAGACCGACTGAGAAAGAGTGCGGCGCGGCTCGCGCTCGGTGCGCTGCTGCTGGCTGCCGGAAACGCAGCGGCGCAGGTCTCGGACGATGTGGTGCGGATCGGGGTGCTGAACGACCAGACCGGGCCGCTCTCGGGCTATTCCGGCCCCGGCTCCGCCATCGCCGCCCGCATGGCGGTGGAGGATTTCGGCGGCTCGGTGCTCGGCAAGCCCATCGAAGTGATCGTGGCGGATCATCGCAATCTGCCTGACGTTGCCGTCAACACGGCGCGCGAATGGTTCGATGCCAAGGGCGTGGATGTGATCTCCGACCTCACCTCATCGACCATCGCCCTGGCGGTTCAGGGCATTGGGCGGGAGAAGGGCAAGGTCATCCTGCATGTGGGCGGGGGCACCGACCGGCTCTATGGCGCGGATTGCTCGCCCACCGGCTTTCTGTGGGTCTACGACACCTATTCCTTCGCCCGCGGCCTTGGTCTCGCCCTCACGGGAGGGCCGAGCGGCACCTGGTTCTATATCGCCTCGGACACCGCCTTCGCCAAATCGATGGAAGCACAATTGACCCCGGTCATCGAAGCGGCGGGGGGCAAGGTCCTGGGCGCGGTGAAGCATCCGGTCGGCACGGCGGACTTCTCGTCGTTCCTGCTCCAGGCGCAGGCCTCGCGGGCAAAGAACATCGCACTGCTGAACACCGGCGACGACACGGCAAACGCCATCAAGCAGGCGGCCGAGTTCGGCCTCGCTCAGAGCGGGCAGTCGCTGGCCGGCACCGTCATCTATATCCAGACCATCCACGCGCTCGGCTTGCCCGCCGCGCAGGGGCTCAATTTCGTCACCACCTTCTATTGGGACCGTACCGATGCGACGCGGGCCTTCGCCAAGCGTTTCGCGGAACGCAATGGCGGGCGCATGCCCTCCCAGGTCCAGGCCGGCATGTATTCCTCCACCCTCGCCTATCTGCGGGCGGTGAAAGCGGCGGGCACGGACGAGGGCAAGGCAGTCGCGGCGAAGATCCGCGAGCTTCCGGTAGATGATTTCTTCGCCGAGGGCGCCAGGGTGCGGGCGGACGGGCGGCTGATGAACGACCTGTTCCTCGCCACCGTCAAGACGCCCGCCGAGTCCAAGGGGCCGTGGGACTATTACAAGATCACCACCCGCCTCAAGGCGAGCGAGGTGATCCGCCCGCTGGAGGCCGGCGGCTGCCCCTACGTGCAGAAGTAAGGCTTTCGCGGTCGGCGCGCGCTCAGCGCCGGCCGCCCAGGAACGTGTCCACGAACCAGCGGTCCAGCGTCATCGGCTCCTGCTGGCGCGGCGCCTGCGCGGGCGGCAGCGTGCCCACCACGGCGGGGGGTGCCTCGTCCGGCAGCGCGCCGGGAGGGAACGGCTGGCCAATGCCGAAGCCGGGCGAGCGCGCGCCGCCCGGAAGGTCGGCAACGGGGACACCCTGCAGCGCCCCCTTCATGTAGCGGCTCCAGATCTCCACCGGCAGATTGGCGCCCGACGCCTTTTTGGTGGGCGAGGAATCGTCATTGCCGAGCCAGACGGCGGTCACGAGGCGCGCCGTATAGCCCACGAACCAGGCGTCGCGATAATCCTGCGAGGTGCCGGTCTTGCCCGCCGCCTCCCATCCCGGCAGATCGGCGCGCCGCCCTGTGCCCGTGATCAACGTCTCCTCCAGCATCCGGTTCATCATGCCCGCATACTCCGGCGCCATGACACGCCCCGGCCCGGAAGCCGCGCGGGCATAGAGGACGCGCCCATCCGCGCCCTTCACCGTATCGATCACATAGGGAATGACGCCGATGCCGCCATTGGCGAAGGGGACATAGGCGGAGGCGAGTTCCAGCACCGACACTTCCGACGTGCCGAGGGCGATGGACGCGTTGGGCTCCAGTTGCGACGCGATGCCGAGTCGGTGGGCCGTGGCAACCACCGCCTTCGGCCCGACCTCCAGAACGAGGCGCACGGAGACAGTGTTGAGCGAGAGCGCGAGCGCCTGCTGGAGCGTCACCGGCCCGCGATAATCGTGGGTCGAGTTTTCCGGCCGCCAGCCCTTCAGTTGGATGGGCGCGTCCTCGCGCACCGTGTCGGGCGTGAGGCCACGCTCCAAAGCGGTGAGATAGATGAAGGGTTTGAACGCGGAGCCCGGCTGGCGGCGGGCGGTGACGGCACGGTTATATTGGCTCTCCTCATAGGAGCGCCCGCCGATCAGCGCCTTCACGGCGCCGTCCGTATCCAGCGAGACGAGCGCCCCCTGCCCCACGCCGAATTTCGCACCCGATTTCGCCAGCGTCTCGGACAAGGCGGCCTGCCCCTGGGCCTGCATGTTCGCGTCGATGGTGGTGCGCACGGTGACGTCGCCGGACAATTCTCCGACATAGGAATCCAGTTGGTCCACCACCCAGTCGGCCACATAGCCGATGGAGCCGGGCGCGGACGGCGGTGCGACGGTGGCGGGCCGAGACAGCGCCATGGCCTGCATGTCCGGTGAGATCAGCCCCTGCTCGCGCATGGAGGCGAGCACGAGGGCGGCGCGATCCTGCGCGGCCTTCAGATTGCGCGTAGGCGCGAGGCGGGACGGAGCATTCACGATGCCCGCCAGCATGGCGGCTTCCGAGAGCGTCACATTGCGCGCGGACTTGCCGAAATAGCGCTGCGCCGCCGCCTCCACCCCATAGGCGCCGGAGCCGAAATAAACGCGGTTCATATAGAGGTCGAGGATCTCGGCCTTGGTGAATTTCTGCTCCAGCCAGAGCGCCAGGATCACCTCTTGGATCTTGCGGGAGAAGGTCCGCTCCTGGGTCAAGAACAGGTTCTTCGCCAATTGCTGGGTCAGTGTCGAGCCGCCCTGCCGCACCCGGCGGGAGATGAGATTGGTCGCCACGGCGCGGCCGAGGCCGACCGGGTCGAGGCCCCAATGTTCGTAGAAGCGCCGGTCCTCGATGGCGATGAAGGCATTGGGGAGATAGGGGGGCAACTGCTTGAGGGGAACCGCCGCTCCACCCATGTCGCCGCGCGTCGCGAGCGGCTTTCCGTCCGCCGCCTGGATCATGATGGTGGGCGGGCGTTTGGGCACCATGAGGGTCTGCATGGGCGGCAGCTTCGCCGCCTCATAGGCGACGATGCCGGCAACGCCCAGCACCGCCCAGACACAAAGGACCAGCGTCCATTTGATGAGGAAGCCCAGCAGCGAGCGTCGCTTGCGTCGATGGCGCGGCGCGGTCTCGCGCGCGGCGGCACCACCCTTGGTCCGCCCTTGAGCGGAGCGTTCGTCACGTTCGGTCGCTGCTTTCGCCTTCGGTATCTTGGCGGCCTCCGATTTCGTCCGGCCCTCGGGCTCCGGTTCGCGGCGGACGGCGCGCGGCGCGCGTCCCATGTCGGCGTCCTGCGCCTGCGGCTCAGTCCGCGTCGCGGCGCGAGCCCGGCGGCCCTTCGGCGCCTCGGCGTCCCCGCCGCCCGCCCGGTCGCGGGCATCGAGGCGTATGTCGAACGGGCTCTCGCCCCCGGTCTCGTCGGACCTGCCGAGACGGGGTTCGCGCCGTTCCTCGTCTCCTTGTCCGCGCCACGCCATGCGATCTTCCGCCCGCTATCTTTCCGAGCAGACGTGAAAGACCTTCGATTGCGGCCATTTAAGGAGCGGTTAACGGCAGGAGCGTGGGAGTGCGCAAAGCCGGGCTCGCCGCACCGCGCCGTGACGCCGCCGTGCGATTGGGATAAACGAGATGATCCGGCTATAGGCCGACCGAGACCACGACCGGGCTCGCCCGGCGACCACGACGAGCACAAGATCGCATGCCTCGCCTTCCGCGCACCATCTCCGAACCCTTCCTCGGCACGCGCCTGAGGGCGGATGTCATGAAGATCGCGCGGGAAAATGCGGGGCGCGAAGCGGATCTGAAACGCGCCGTCGTCTCCCATCTCAAGCAGTCGCTAGCCGATGCGCGCACGGAAGCCGAGCGGCTCCTTCTGGAGGAAGGCTGCGGGCGCTGCTGCTCCCAGCGCCTCTCGGCATTCCAGGATGCGATCATCGCCTCTGCACACGAAGTCGCGACCACCCTGCTCTATCCCGTGGACAAGCCCTCGCGGGCCGAGCGCATGGCGATCGCGGCGGTGGGCGGCTATGGGCGCGGCATGCTCGCGCCCGGCTCGGATACCGATATCCTCTTCTTGCTGCCCTACAAGCAGACCGCCTGGGGCGAGAGCGTCGCCGAGGCCATTCTCTACATGCTGTGGGATATCGGCCTGAAAGTCGGCCATGCCACGCGCTCCGTGGAGGAGTGCCTGCGCCAGGCGCGCGCGGACATCACCATCCGCACCTCCATCCTCGAAGCCCGCTTCCTGGTGGGCGAGAAGGACCTGTTCGACGATTTGGAACGCCGCTTCGATACGGAAGTGGTGGAGGGATCCGCCGCCGAATTCGTGGCCGCCAAGATGGCGGAGCGCGAGGAGCGGCTGCGCAAGGCCGGGCAGTCGCGCTATCTGGTCGAGCCAAATGTGAAGGACGGCAAGGGCGGCCTGCGCGATCTGCATACGCTGTTCTGGATCGCCAAATATGTCTACCGCGTCCGGTCCACCGGGGAATTGGTGGCGAAGGGCGTCTTCACCCGCGAGGAAGCCCGGCTGTTCACACGCTGCGAGGATTTCCTCTGGTCGGTGCGCTGTCATCTGCATTTCCTGACCGGCCGGCCGGAAGAGCGGCTCTCATTCGACGTGCAGCGCGAGATGGCGGAGCGGCTCGGCTATACGGAGCATCCCGGCCAGCGCGACGTGGAACGCTTCATGAAGCACTATTTCCTCGTGGCGAAGGAGGTGGGGGACCTCACCGCCATCCTGTCCGCCGCGCTGGAAGCGCGCCACGACAAGCCGGTCGCGCGGCTGAAGGGCGTCATGGACCGCCTGCGCAAGGGGTCCGCCCGCACCAAGCTGAAGGAAAGCCCGGACTTCGTCATCGACCATGACCGGCTCAATGTGTCCGATGACCAGACCTTTGCCCGCGCCCCGGTCAATCTCATCCGCATGTTCCAGATCGCGGACAAGCGCAATCTCGCCTTCCATCCGGACGCCATGCGCCTCGCGGCCCGCTCGCTGTCCCTCATCAATGCGGAATTGCGCGAGGATCCGGAAGCCAACCGGCTGTTCATGGACGTTTTGTGCTCGAAGAACGATCCCGAGCCGGTACTGCGGCGCATGAACGAAGTGGGTGTGCTCGGCCGTTTCATTCCCGAGTTCGGCCGCGTCGTCGCGATGATGCAGTTCAACATGTACCACCACTATACGGTGGACGAGCATCTGCTGCGCTGCATCGGCATCCTCTGGGAGATCGAGCACAAGACCAATCCCGAGAACGGCCTCGCCAACGATCTCATGGGAACCATCAAGCAGCGGCATCTGCTCTATGTGGCGTTGCTGCTTCACGACATCGCCAAGGGCCGCCCTGAGGATCACTCCATCGCGGGGGCGAGCATCGCGCGCCGTCTGTGCCCCCGGCTCGGGCTTTCCCCGGCCGAGACGGAGACGGTGGCCTGGCTCGTGGAGCAGCACCTCGTCATGTCCACGGTCGCCCAATCCCGCGACCTGTCGGACCGCAAGACCATCGAGAATTTCGCCGCCGTGGCGCAAAATCTCGACCGGATGAAGCTGCTCCTCATTCTCACGACCGCCGATATCCGCGCAGTCGGCCCCGGCGTGTGGAACGGCTGGAAATCCCAGTTGCTCAAGACGCTCTATTACGAGACCGAGCCCGTGCTGACCGGAGGCTTCTCCGAAGTGGACCGAGGCAAGCGGGTGGAAGTCGCGCAGACGCAACTGCGCCGCGCCCTTTCGGACTGGAGCGACGCCGCCTTCGCCGCCTACGCCGCCCGCCATTACCCGCCCTATTGGCTGCGGGTGGATCTCGATACCAAGGTGCGGCACGCCCGCTTCATTGCCGAGGCGGAAGCGAAAGGGCAGACCCTGTCCACCCGCGCGGATCTGGAAGGCACACGCGGCATCACGGAACTCACCGTGCTCGCGCCCGACCATCCCAAGCTGTTGGCGGTCATCGCCGGCGCCTGCGCCGCCACCGGCGCGAACATCGTGGATGCGCAAATCTCCACCACCACCGACGGCCTCGCCCTCGATACCATTGCCCTGCGCCGCGCCTTCGACCGCGATGAGGACGAGCTGCGCCGGGCGCAGCGCGTATGCGACGCCATCGAGCGCGCCTTGGTGGGCGAAGTGCGCCTGCCGGAGGTGATCGCCCGCAAGACGCCCAAAGGCCGCCGGACCTTCTCGGTGGAGCCCGAGGTGACGGTCAACAATTCCTGGTCGAACCGGCACACCGTGGTCGAGGTGTCGGGCCTCGACCGTCCCGGCCTGCTGTTCGAGCTCACCACCACCTTGTCCAGGCTCAACCTCAACATTGCCTCAGCGCATGTCGCCA
>JASBUY010000119.1 GCA_030147645.1 Aquabacter sp.
ATCCATCATGCGGCCGGTGAGACACATTTCCATGGCCTTCGACTTGCCCACGAAGCGGGCGAGGCGCTGGGTGCCGCCGGAGCCGGGCATGACGCCGAGGCGGATTTCCGGCTGTCCGAAGCGCGCATTGTCCGCCGCCAGGATGAAATCGCACATCATGGCAAGCTCGCACCCGCCGCCGAGCGCGACCCCCGCCACCGCCGCGATGATGGGCTTGCGGGTGCGCGACAGGCGCTCCCAAGGGGTGATGAAGTCATCCAGATATGTGTCCGGATAGGTGAAGTTCTGCATCTCCTTGATGTCCGCGCCAGCCGCAAAGGCGCGCTCGGAGCCGGTGAGAACCAGGCAACCGATGCCGCGATCCGCCTCCAGGGCGTCGAGGGCGGCGGAGAGGTCGCGGATCAGCTGCATGCTGATCGCGTTCAACGCCTGCGGGCGATGCAGGCGGATGAGACCCACCCGACCATGCGTTTCCACCTGAACCGTCTCAAACTCCATCGTCTGCCTCCCGTCGGCTTTGCGCCCTGAGCGGGCCGGTGACCGGCCCTCGCGGCTCACGGGCGCCTCCCTGTGGGAGGCGGCACGCAAGCCCTGGCGCGTCTGTAGCATCTTGCGCCGCGCCCGCCCACGCGCGAGGCGGCGCAGAGGGGAAGGGTCGGGTCAGCGCTGGCAGGTGGGACAGAAGAAGGTTGAGCGGGCGCCCTGGACGATGCGCCGAACGGTGCCCTTGCAGCGATAGGTGGGGCAGGGCGCGCCCTCGCGGTCATAAACGCGGAATTTGTGCTGGAAATAACCGAGTTCGCCATCCACCCGGCGATGATCGCGCAGGCTCGATCCGCCCGCGAGGATGGCCTCGCGCAGCACGTCGCGAATGGCGCTCACCAGCCGCTCGGTCCGCTCGGTGGGCGCTCCGGCCTTGGTGGCGAGGGTCGAGGCCATGCGTCGCGGCGAGAGGCGCGCCCGGTTTAAGGCCTCGCACACATAGATATTGCCGAGGCCGGCGACGATCTTCTGATCGAGCAGCGCGCTCTTCAGGCTGGTGCGGCGCCCGGCGCAGGCCCCGGCGAGATAGGCGGCGTTGAAATGATTGCCGAGCGGCTCGGGGCCGAGATTGCGCAGCAAGGGATGGCTGTCGAGCCGGTCATAGGGCACCAGCAGGATGGCGCCGAAGCGGCGGGGGTCGTTGAAGGTCACGGTCGCGCCGCCCGCGAGGTGCAACACCACATGGTCGTGCGGTCCGGGCTCGCCCCGGGGATGATGGAAGGCGCCCGGTTTCGCGGTCGCGCCGTGTCCCTCAATGCGGATCGAGCCCGACATACCCAGATGCAGGATGAGCACTTCCCCGCCGTCGAGGTCCGCCAGCAGATATTTGGCCCGCCGGCCCACGGCCTCGATCCGCCGCCCCTCCAGGCGTTCCGCAAGATCCGTCGGCAGGGGCCAGCGCAAATCGGGTCTGCGCGCTTCCGCGCTTTCGATCACGGCGCCCTGCAAGACGGGCATGAGACCGCGGCGGACCGTTTCCACCTCGGGCAGTTCGGGCATCTCGTCCTTCAATGCTTCGGCGCGACCGTCCCGGCGCGCGCCGCATGATTCATGACAGGCCTATGAAGCTAGCGGTGCGGCGCGGTGGCGCAAGCCATATTGCAAAGCACGCGCCGGGCGGTGGATAACCTCTGCGTGCAGGGCCGCCGCACGTCCATTCAGTTGCCGGCAAATTACCGATTCTACTCCGCTGCGCCTGGCAGCGAGAGGCCGATGGCGGGGCCCTTTGGCGTGGCGTCGGCGGCCGGCGGCGCCTCGAATTCCAACAGTTCGAGCCGCAGGCCCCGCTTGGCGATCTTGTCCGCCGAGATGAGGACCTTGGACACGTCGTCGCCCACCTGTCCGAAATGCTTGGAGAGGTCGCCGACCCGGTCCCTGAGCCGGGTCACGTCCTTCACCAATTCCCCCACCTCGGCGCGGATGCGGTCCGCCTGCTCGCGCATGCGGGCATCCTTCGAAATGGCCTGCACCATCTGGATGGACAGCATGAGGAGCGAGGGCGACACGATCACCACGCGGGCGCGGAACGCCTTCTGGATCACATCGTCGAAATTCTCGTGCAACTCGGCATAGACGGATTCGGAGGGCACGAAGATGAGGGCGATGTCCTGCGTCTCGCCCGGCAGCAAATAGCGCTCCGAGACGTCGCTGACATGCTTCAGCATATCGGCGGAGAGTCGCGCCGCCGCGCTCTTGCGGACTTCCGGCGTCGGCGCCTCGCGGAAGGCGGTAACGGATTCCAGGGGGAATTTCGCATCCACGAGCAAGGGGCGGTGATCCCCCGGCAGGAAGATGGCGCAGTCCGGGCGCTTGTTGTTGGAAAGCGTATATTGGAAGGCGTAGCTGTCCTTCGGCAGGCCGTCCGAAATAATGGCCTCCATCCGCGCCTGGCCGAAGGCGCCGCGCGCCTGTTTGTTCGACAGCGTCTCGCGCAACGAGATCACCTGCGTCGAGAGATCCGCGAGGCTTTTTTCCGCCTTCTCCACCATCACCAGCCGCTCCGCCAACTTGGTGAGGCTTTCATGGGTGGCGCGGGCGGCTGTGGAGAAGCTTTCGCCGAGCCGGTGCGACGTGGAATCCAAGCGCTCGGACACCGCCCGGGCAAGTTCGCTCTGCCGCTGTGCCAGAACCTCGCCCATGCTTTGAACCCGGCCGGTGGTTTCCGCCTGGATGCGCGCGAGATCGCGCAGGCGAGCTTCCATCTCGCGGGCATGGGCCGCCATCTCCTCCGCCTCGATGGCGCGGGCCTGTGCGGCGCGGCGAGCCGAGAGGGTCATGGACGCCAGCAGAAGGACCGCGAGGCCTCCGAAAGCGGCCAGAAACAGGCCCAGGGAGACCGGGAAAGCCCCAAGATGGAAAAGGGTGTCGCTCATGACCTCTCCTTATCCGATTCCGGCTTTCGAACAAAGGGCGAACATATTGACCCTGCGCGGATGTTCGCCTATCTGCCAAGCATGGCCATTCGTCCCATCCTCATCATCCCCGAACCGCGGCTGCGCCAGATCTGCGCGCCGGTGGATACGATCGACCGCGAGATCGAGGCGCTGGTCGCGGACATGTTCGAGACCATGTATGACGCGCCGGGCATCGGGCTCGCCGCGCCACAGGTGGGCGTGCTGCGCCGCGTGGTCACCATCGATCTTGCGCGGGAGGATGAGCCGCGCCAGCCGCTCACTCTGATTAATCCCGAGATCATCGCCGTGTCCGAGGATCTG
Source organism: Aquabacter sp. (assembly GCA_030147645.1). Lineage (GTDB taxonomy): Bacteria > Pseudomonadota > Alphaproteobacteria > Rhizobiales > Xanthobacteraceae > Aquabacter. The sequence continues at coordinate 3,258 of JASBUY010000119.1, forward strand.
TC
>JASBUY010000122.1 GCA_030147645.1 Aquabacter sp.
CCATCACGCCACTGGTGCTTCAGGTAAACCCGTCGGTCAAGGCGGATGACCTGAAGGCGTTCATCGCGCTCGCCAAGGCCAGCAACCCGCCGCTCCTCATGGCCTCGCCCGGTGCCGGGACCACCAATCATCTGGCGAGCGAGATGCTCCAGAAGGTGACGGGCGCGCAGTGGACGACCGTCCACTACAAGGGCAATGCCCCCGCCACGACGGATGTCATCGCCGGGCACACCCAGTTCAATTTCGACCAGGTCTCCGTCGCGTTGCCCTATGTGAAGGACGGCCGCACGCGGGCGCTTGCCGTGACCTCGGAGCAGCGCGTGCCGCAATTACCGGACGTGCCCACCTTCAGCGAGGCCGGGTTCAAGGATTTCGAAGCCTCCACCTTCACCGGCCTGCTGGCACCCGCCAAGACCCCCACCGCGATCATCGACACGCTCGCCCAGGCCCTTGCCAAGATCCTCAAGGAGCCGGACGTGATCGCCCAGTTCCAGGCGCTCGGCTCGGAGGCGCGCGCCATGTCGCCAACCGCCTTCACCGCCTATATCCGCAAGGTGGACGAGCGCTGGACCCCCATCATCAAGGAAGCCAACATCAACGCCAATTGAGGCGCAGTCGATCCGCCGGCGCGCCACCTCAGGCGCGCCGGCTTCCGCTTTGCTTCGCGGCCTCGGCAAGGGCGCGGGAGAGATCGGCGGCGGCGGCGCGCAGTTGGTTGGTGAGCAGCGCCACACGCTGGGCCGGAATGCGCTGGCGGATGGCGATGGTGCTGATGGCGGCCGTCGGGTTGCCCGCTTGGTCCAGCACCGGCACCGCCACCGCCCGCGTGCCCCGCACGATGGCCGGGTCCGCATAGACGACGCCGCGTGCACGCGAGGCGTCAAGCCGCTCCGCCAATGCAGCGGGAGAGGTCTTGTAGGGCGCGAAGCGCGCCGCATTGGCTTCCAGAATGGCGGACGCCTTCGCGGGTGACAAAGCGGACAGGATCGCCATGCCGCCCACGCTCACCCCCAGCGGCCGGCGCGAGCCGATGCCGATGGAGAGCACCTGCACCGGATAGGTGCCGATCTTGCGGTCCGCGCATACGGAATCAAAACCGCTGCGCACGGTCAGAAACACCGCGTCCCCCGCCTCCTGGCAGAGCCGTTCGAGAATGGGCGCGGCGATGGACTGGAGGGTCAGCGGAGCGCGGGTGGAAAGGCCGAGCAGGGCCACTTCTGCCCCCACCACATAGCGCCGCCCGGTGGAAAGGCGCTCCACCGCGCCCTCCTGCATGAGCACGCGCAAAATGCGGTAGGCCGTCGGCGCGCTGAGATCGAGGTCGCGGGCGATGTCGGTCAGCGTCAGCCCCCCCGGGCCGGAATTGGCGAGAAGCCGCAGCACCGCGAAGGCGCGGTGGATGCTCTGCGCCCCGGTGATGGCGGCGGTCGGCGCGCGGCCGGTATTGCGCGGCTCGCGGTCAAGGCCGGCGCGCGCGGGGGGAGCGGGAGGTGCTTCTTCCATCATGTGGAAGTTTGCCGGTTCGCCGCTTGAGTTCAAGGCACCCCCGCTCCGAAAGCGGAGGCAGGATCGCGAGGAGGCTCCCATGGACTTGCCCGTCAACAGCTTCAAGCATGCCATCGCCGCCGGCACACGGCAGATCGGCCTCTGGTGTACCCTGTCGAGCCCCTATGCGGCCGAGGCGGTCGCGGGCTCGGGCTTCGACTGGCTGCTGCTGGACACCGAGCATTCGCCCAACGAACTGGACACCGTGCTCGGCCAGTTGCAGGCGGTGGCCGCCTATCCGACCAGCGCGGTCGTCCGCCCCGCCTGGAATGATCCGGTCCTCATCAAGCGCTTCCTCGATATCGGCGCGCAGACTTTGCTCCTGCCCTATGTGCAATCTGCCGAGGAAGCCGAGCGGGCCGTGGCCTCGCTGCGCTATCCGCCGCGCGGCTTTCGCGGCATGGGCGGAACGACGCGCGCCACGCGCTTCGGCCGGGTGAAGGACTATGCCGCCCGCTGCGAAGAAGAACTGTGCCTCTTGGTCCAGGTGGAAACCCGCGTGGCGCTCGACAATCTGGAAGCCATCGCGACCGTGGATGGCGTCGATGGCGTGTTCATCGGCCCCGCCGACCTCGCCGCCAGCCTCGGGATGGCCGGCCCCAACCACCCGGACGTGGTGAATGTGGTGTGCGACGCCATCCGCCGCATCCGCGCCCAAGGCAAGCCGGCCGGCGTGCTCGCGACCGATGCGGCCACGGCCCGCCGCTATCTGGAGGCCGGCGCCGTATTCGCGGCGGTGGGGGTCGATCTCGGCATCCTCACGCGCGAGACGACGAAGCTCGCCGCCGACTATCGCTGATCCGGGAGACGGCTCTCCAGGGCGAATCCACAGCGTCGGATCGGGATATGACTTGTCGGAGCGGAAGAGCAGCGGCTATAGCTGTCGCCTCTGCGGTCCATCATTTGCATGACGCTCGGCCCGCGCGCCAGACCTCGCGCGCGCCGATGCGGGAGATCAGACAGCTTGGAGACCCCAGTCCGCAACCGCAGTTCCGACCAAAGGCCCACCGGCCGCGAGGAGGACCCGCGCGAGCGAATCCTGCTGGCTGCCCAGCAGGTGTTTCTCGATCAGGGCTTCGAGCTCGCGACGGTGCGGGAAATCACGCTGCGCGCCGGGGTGAACGTCTCGGCGATCAATTACTATTTCGGTTCGAAAGACGAACTGCTCGCGGCGGTCCTCGACCGAGTCATGCAGCCTTACACCGAGGCCCGCGTGACGGCCCTCGCCGCCGCTGAAGCCGCCGCTCATCCAAGCGCACCCGCGCTCGGCGCCATCGTGGAGGCGCTGGTACGCCCCATGGTGGAACTCAGCCGTGACCCCGATGGCGCGCGCCCCCTCACGCGGCTGATCCAGCAGATCCGGGCGCGCCCGAGCGAGGGCACGCAACGCTTCTTCGTGAGCCGCGTCGATCCGGCGGTGTTCCAGTTCATCGCGGCCTTCGAGCGGGCCTTGCCGCATCTGGGACGGGCAGACATTTTCTGGCGCTACAATTTCGCCATCGGGGCCGTGATGCAGGTGCTGATCGACTCCGATCCGGCGACGCATCGTCTCAAGAGATTGTCCGGAAACCTCTGCGACACCAGCGCGGACGAGCAAATCATCGCCCAGTTGGTGGCGTTCATTGGCGGCGGCTTCCTGGCCCCCTCCGCCACACCGAGCGAGCCGCCTGTGCCGCGCGGGCGCTGACGGCCCTCCACATTCGCACATCCGAACTATTTGCCTAATTCGTTGGCAAACCACCGCCCGCCAAATGGGCGCGGTGGCGCGCCAAAAGCGTTGACTCGGCCGTCATCCAAATTACGTTTCAAACATTGCTTGAATTTGCGGAGACGCCGAAATGTCCAGCCTGCCGGCCAAGAAGATCACCGGTTCCTTCGTTGCCCTTGTCACGCCCTTCGACAAAAACGGAAACGTGGATTTCGGCGCGTTCCGCGAATTGCTCGCCTGGCAGGAGACCCATGGCACGTCGGCCGTGCTCATCATGGGCTCGACCGGCGAAGTCTCCATGCTGTCCGCCGATGAGCGCCGCAAGGTGATCGTCGAGACAGCGAAGATGAAGACCGGCGGAATGGCGCTGTTCTATGGCTGCACCGGCAACAACACCCAGACCACCATCGAGAATGTCCGCTTCGCGCGCGACAACGGCGCCGACGGCGCGATCCTCGCCGCGCCCGCTTATATCTGCGCGCCGGAAGCCGACATCGAGGGCTATTTCCTGGAGATCGCGGACGCCAGCGATCTGCCGCTGGGCCTCTACAACAACCCGCCGCGCGTGAAGAGCGACCTGCACTGGGATCATCTCCTGCGCATCTTCAAGCACCCCAACTATGTGGTTCACAAGGAATCCACCACCCGCGTCGGTCAGGTGGCGCAGATCCTCGCGGCCCGGCCCGACGTGTCGGTCATGTGCTGCGACAGCCCCAATCTCGGCCTGGTGGTCCCGACCATGAGCCTCGGCGGCCACGGCACGGCCAATATGGGCGGGAACATCGCCCCTGCCGAGATCGCCGTCATGTCGCAGCCCTGGGCGAGCTATGCCGAGGCTGAGAGCTTCCGCGACACCTATCTGCGCCTGCTGCCGCTGCTGCACTACAATTATTCGGCCATCAATCCGGTGGCGGTGAAGTCGCTGATGAAGGCGGTCGGCTTGCCGGTCGGCGAATTGCGCAAGCCCCTCACCGGCCTTCAGGGCGAGGCGCTGGCGCGCGGCATCCGCATCGTCCAGGAGCTGGGCCTCGACCAGAAATACGGCTGGAAGATCGCCCCCGCCGCGGCCGTCGCAGCCTGATCGGATCGGGACGATGGATCT
>JASBUY010000376.1 GCA_030147645.1 Aquabacter sp.
GAAACCACACGCCCTGCGCGCGATGGATATTTATAGCAAAGCTTTGGCTTTAAACGGGTCGCGCATCAGGTTTGCACCGCCCAGGCGTTTGCGATCTCCTGTGCGTCCACGGCAATGCGCGGCAGGTCGCGGACTGCGGACGGAGTGTGGGAAAAACGGGGTGCTGCGTTCGCCTGCACGACCCCGTCTCGGGTAACAAAGGTGCCCCGAGCCTTGAGGTGGGGGTGATCGGGAGCATCCTTCAGGCTCACGACCGGTGCGACGCAGGCGTCCGAGCCTTCAAACAGACGTGTCCACTCAGCCTGGGTGCGTGTCGCGAAGATTTCGGCCATGCGCGCCTTGAGCGCCGGCCATCCGTCGCGCGCCGATTGGCGTTCGGCAATCTCAGGCTCCAGGCCCAGAATGCGGAGCAGCTCGGCGTGGAACTGAGGTTCGATGGCGCCGACGCTCATGAATCGGCCGTCCGCGCACCGATAGACGCCATAATAATGAGCGCCACCGTCCAGGACATTGTGCCCCGGCTCGTGCCACTGGCCCATAGCCGCGCGCGTGTGGAACAAGCTCAGCAGCGCCACGACCCCGTCGCACATGGCGGCATCGACCACTTGTCCGAGGCCCGATCCACGCGCCGCAAACACCGCGGAGAGAATACCCGTCAGCAGGAACATCGCACCGCCGCCATAGTCGCCGACCAAATTGAGCGGTGGAACCGGAACCCCGTCAGCGCCCCGAAACGAATCGAGCGCGCCGGTGATGGCAATGTAATTGATGTCGTGCCCCGCCTGCTGGGCGAGCGGGCCGTCCTGACCCCATCCGGTCATGCGCCCATAGACGAGCTTGGGATTGTCTGCGAGCGCGGTTTCAGGACCAAGGCCCAGCCGCTCCATGACGCCGGGGCGCAGGCCCTCCAGCACAACATCCGCCTGGGCCATGAGCGCGCGGGCCTTGCCGACGTCCTGAGGCGCTTTGAGATCCAATTCCGTCCAGCGCCGGCCTCGGCTCGTGATGGCGCGGGGATCGTTTGGAACCCCGTTCGGACGAGCGATGCAGACGACATCTGCGCCAAGATCGGAGAGGAGCATTCCCGCCAACGGCACTGGTCCGATGGCCTGGAATTCCACCACCTTGAGCCCTGCGAGCGGCCCGGACGGCGGGCATGGGGATGCAGGCACGCGATATCCTCCGTGATTGATCCGAAGCGGGCCAAACCCGTATTAGGTCTGGGAAAAGAAGGAGTGCTGCGGACAGGCGCTGCGCGCGATCGCCGTGGCGTACTGGGCGAAGCGATAAAGCGTGTGCGATCCGCGTCAGGGGCGAGGGGAGCCTCGGCACAAGGCGGGCCTTTGAACAGGGTTCGCTGGCTGCGGCTCTAGCCCCGCGCGTTTGGCTCGTGTATGTGGCGGGTCCATTCCGCATTGCAGCATGCGTCGCCATTGCGAAATGCTGTTTTGGAGTGTGAAATAGGAAGCGCCTAAATCGTTCTAAGTCGCGTCCAATGCGGACGTCCCGTTTTCGGACTGGGGCGGCCCAGACATCCGGGGCCTTCAGGGGCCCGGCGAAGCCCGCTGCCACAGGTGCCGTTCTGCGGCTCACACCGAACATGGTGAATGGCCAATGCCAAATACGGAAGACGCAAACCTCCCGGCGGACGGCGCCACCCTGCGCAAGGGCAAGCGGCATACGCCCTCCTTCAAACCGGTGATCGCCCTCGCGCGCGGGCTCGAAATCCTGCGCGTCGTGAATGAAGAGGGACAGGCGACGGTGCGCGGCATCCACCGCCAGACCGGCCTCGATAAGGCGACCATCGTGCGCATGCTCGAAACGCTTGAGCATGAGGGCTATGTGATGCGCGATCCCGACCAGGCGCTCTACACGCCCACCGGTCGTACCCTTCTGCTGAGCCAGGGATATGACCAGCATGAGTGGGTGGGGGCCGTCGCCGCGCCGATCCTGGGCGAGTTCCGGGCCAGCATGGGGTGGCCCTCCGACGTGGCCGTCAATGACGGCGACGCCATGGTGGTGGTGCAGACCACACGCGGCCAGCAAGGGCCCTTGTCCTTCAATCGGAAGGCAGGGTTTCGCGCCTCCGTTCTTATGACCTCGCTGGGGCGGGCTTATCTCGCCTTCTGCGGCGAGGAGGAACGCCAGTCCATCATCGCCCAGTTGGCGCAGAAGCCCGGCGCCTTCAACGATCTCGCCCGTCAGCCGCGCAAGCTGCAGGCTTTGCTGGACGAGGTCCGCAGGAGCGGGTTCGCCACCATGGACGATGCCTATGGAGACCGCGAATATGGCGGGCTGGTCTGGGCCTTCGGCGTGCCGGTGAAGACCGACGAGAAGGTCTATGCGTCCATGAACATGATGATGCTCAAGAACGCGGTCACGGTGGAAGAGGCGCGCGAAAAGCTCCTCGCGCCCCTCCAGGAGGTGGCCCATCGTCTCGCGCAAGCGTTGAGCCACAAAACCTCAAGCGCCGGGCGCGGCGATTGACGGTTTTTTTGCCTCGCTCTTGGCGCTCCCGCGCCAGGAGGCGAGCCGGGACTGGAGCGCCGGCAAAAGCCCGCGCGGCGTCGCCAGGATGACCGCGATCACCACAGCGCCATAGACGAAGTAATGCAGGCCGGGCAGAGATCCGCCCAGCTTCCCGCGCAGGATTTCGCCCAACGGAATAAGGAGGACGGCGCCCAGCGCCGGGCCGAACGCTTTTCCGAGCCCGCCGACCGTCGCGATGAGCACGATCTCCACGGTCAGCACCGGCGAGGCGAGCTGGTAGGGGTCCACGAAGGTAAGATAGCGCGCATAGGCCGTGCCGATCACCGAGGTGAACATGGCCGAGATGACCATGGCGATGGTCTTGTTGCGAAGGATGTTCACGCCGATCGCCTGTGCGGCCGCTTCATTGTCGCGGATGGTCCGCAGATAGAAGCCGAGCGGCAGGTTGAGCACGGCGAGATTGATGAGGATCGCCCCGACCGCCAGCGTCAGCATGACCCAGAATATGCCGGCCCCGCTGCCGAACTGGAAGGCGAGAAGATCGCCTTTGTCTTTCGGAAGAAACAGGCCGGAGGCGCCGCCGAGAGCTTCCGTGCCGATCACGATGATCTCGCCCATTTCTGCAAAAGCGAGCGTGATGAGAGCGAAAGACAGGTGGCCGAGCCGGAAGCGGAAGTCGATGAAGGAGATGATCGCGCCCATTAGCCCGGAGACCAGGGCCGCGATGACCATGCCCAGCCACATATTGATTCCGAGCTTCAGGAGAAGTGCGCTCGACAGCACCGCGCCCGTGCCCACGAACAGGGAATGGGCCAGCGAAATCTGCCCGCCAATGCCCCCCACGATGTTCCAGGAGGAGGCGAGGGCGATATAGATCAGCGTCAGCGTCGCGATATGCAGATAATAGCTTGGCAGCACGAACGGGCCGAGCGCCAGCAAAATGATGGCGCCCCAGAAGACGGGGGAGCGCAGGACCGTGAAAAATTCGGATTTCATATCGGTGCGCTCCTTCAGGCGGCCTTGAGCAGGCCCTGGGGCCTCAGCAGCATGATCACGACGAAGATGAGATAGGGCATGAGCATGCCCAGCATGTCGGACAGATAGATCGTGCCGAGCGCCTCGGAGATGCCGATGACGAGGCCCGCCAGCATGATTCCGACGAAATTGGTCATGCCGCCCAACACCATGACGATGAGGGTGATGACCGTGTAGCGCAGGCCAAGGCTCGGATGCATGGGCGTTCCGGGCACGATCAGCGCGGCGGCTATGGCCAGCAGGCCGAGGCCGGCCGCGAACGTGAGCATGCGCACGCGCCCGACATCAATGCCCATGAGCGCGGCCGCTTTGGCATTCTGATGGACCGAACGGATGGCGCGGCCCCAATCGGTGGAGCGCAGCAGCACATAAAGGGCGGCGGCGATGCCGAACGAGGCGAGGCACGCGATCACGTGGGGCATGCGGACTACGACGGGGCCGAGCAGGACGAGCTTGGATTCCACGATCGAAGGCGTGCGCTCGAACTGGCCGCCGAACACCATCAGGATGCCGTTCTGCACCAGCAAGGCGAGGCCGAGCGTAAGCTGGATCACCATGAGCAGATGGTGGCCGGCGATGGGCCGGATGAGGAACTGGTACACGCCAGCACCGATCAGCATCATGGCCGGCAAGGTGATGACCAGCGACACGTATGGGTCCAGCGCGAAGGCGGAAAACAGCGCGAAGCACAGATACATGCCGAGCGAGAAGAAATCGCCGTGCGCGAAGTTCACCAACCCGCTGACCGAGTAGATGAGGCCCATGCCGAGGGCGAGAAGGCCGTAGGTGCTCCCCACCAGGAACCCCTGGGCGAGGGCTTGAAGCAGTTCATCCATGGTGATTTCCCGCTAAGTTCAGAGGCCGAGATACGCGCTCTTGGTGCGCGGATCGTCCTTCACGTGGGCGGAAACGCCTTCGACGACCACGCGGCCACGCTCCAGCACGTAGCAATAGTCGGAATGGCGCAGCGTGAGGTTCAGGTTCTGCTCCACAAGCAGAACCGTGAGGCCGTCCGCGTGCAATTTGTCGATGATCTCGAACACATATTGCACGAAGCGCGGCGCAAGCCCGAGCGAGGGCTCGTCCAGCATGAGCAGGCGCGGCTCGGCGACGAGGCCCCGGCCGATGGCAAGCATCTGCTGCTCGCCCCCCGACAGGGTGCCTGCCGCCTGTCCGATCCGCTCCTTGAGGCGCGGCAGCAGGTCCAGCACATAGTCGATGCGCTCGGCCCGGCGGGGACGCGCCGTGGCGTTGACGCCGCCGAGCAGCAGGTTTTCCCGTACGCTCATGTCCGGAAACACCAGGCGCCCTTCCGGCACCTGGATGATGCCCCGCTCCACGCGAGACTTGGGTGACAGGCGGGTGATGTCTTCGCCCTCGAACAAGATGCGCCCGGAGGAGGCCGGGACCACGCCCGAAAGGCAGTTGATGAAGGTGCTCTTGCCCGCATTGTTGGCGCCGAGCAGGCCCACCAGCTTGCCGCGTCCGATCTCGATGCGCACATCCTCAAGGACGGGGTTTCCGCCATAGCCTGCGGTCAGGCCGTGGACCTCAAGCATCGACCAGCTCCCCGAAATAGGCGTCGATCACGCGCTGGTCCTCGACGATGGTGGCGGGCGTATCCTCGGCGATTTTTTCGCCGAAATTGATCACCACGATTCGGGTCGCGGCCCGCATGATGACGGGCATGACATGCTCCACCATCACCACGGTCACGCCCTGGCGGTTCAACTCGCGGATCACCGCGAGCGGCGCTTCGGTTTCCGCCAGCGTGAGGCCAGCCATCACCTCGTCGAGGAGGATCAGGCGCGGCTCGGTGGCGACGCATTTGGCGACTTCGAGGAGCTTCTTGTCCTGGAGCGACAGCGAGGTCGGCGTGAGCCGCTCCTTGCCGCCGAGCCCAACGCGGCGGATCACGTCGCCCGCATAGTCCTCGGCTTCCAGCATCGGCCGGCGGGAGAGGGCTGCGGTGGTCACCACGTCCAGAACGTCCATGTCCGCGAAGGTCTGGACGATCTGGAACGAGCGGACGAGCCCACGTTGGACCAGGACATGGGGCGGAACGCCCACGATGCTCTCGCCGAGATAGATGACGTCGCCTGACGTGGGTTTGAGGAAGCTCGAAATCAGGGAAAACAGCGTGGTCTTGCCCGCGCCGTTCGGCCCGATGATGCCGAGGATTTCACCCTCCTCGACCGAGAAGCTCACATCATTGACGGCGGTCAGGCCGCCGAAACACTTGGTCAGTCCGGCGATTTGAAGAATGGCCATGGTTGCGTCCCCCGGATCAACTGCGGGGACGCGGCGTCGTCTGCGCGAACTCGGTGGGGAAGACCACCTCCTGCGTCTCCTGCGGCGTCCACTGGATGAACATGGCGGAGCCGTCGGTGAGAAGGCGATCCGGCCCGAAGGCGATGCCCTTGGGCTTGGCGAGGTAGAGGTCCGGGCTACCAAACGGAATGGAGACGCGCTTGAGCCCGTCCAGCACGGCCTTCTTGTCGAGGGAGCCGGCGTTTTCCAACGCCTGCTGAAGGACGCGTGCGGCCTGCGCGGCCTGGATGGCGCCTTGGCCCACGCGCTCCAGCTTGGCCACGTCCCGCAATTCCGCGACGATCGCCTGCATGGAAGCCATTTTCGCGCCGGCCGAGAAGCCCGTCATGCCGAACAGGTTGCGGGTGAGCACCGCCTTGCCCACTTCGGGGCCGAGGTCGCGCCACAGCGACAGGTCCGAATAGCCGCCGGTCCCGCCCACGAACAGGCTGTCATTGTAGGAGAGATTGTAACGGGCGCGATGCAGTTGCAGCCCGTCACGCGGCGTGACGAGGCCCATGACGAGGTCCGGCTTCAAGGAGCGGATCCGCAGCATCACCGGCGTGAGGTCCTGCGCCTTGGTATCCAGCGGCGCGTCGCCGATGATCTCGAAGCCCGCAGCCTTGAGCTTTTCCACCAGGAAGTGGTTGGTCTGCTGACCCGCTTCGTAATTAGAATAAGCCGGGACCACGGTCTTCAGCTTGAAGCCCTGCTTGTCGCGCAGGAAGATGACCATGTCCGCCATGGATTGGGCGTAGCCGCGGTCATAGGGGAAGCCGAGCGAATAGAGATAGGCGGACTTCGATCCGCCCGCCCAGATGGAAAGGGTGGGCATCTCCAGTTCGTCCAGCACGGGCGAGAGCGCGAGCATCTGGGCGCTGAGGATTGTGCCCGCCAGCATGGACACCTTTTCCTCGGTCACGAGGCGGCGGGCTTCCGCCGCCGTCCGCGCCGGCTGGCTCGCATCGTCGGCCAGCACATATTCGATCTTCGCGCCACCAAGG
>JASBUY010000129.1 GCA_030147645.1 Aquabacter sp.
CCGACGTGGTGCCGGAGGCCATCGAGCGGCTGGACTCCGACCTGCGCGCCCGTCTCGTCCTCACCCAGCAGGCGCGGGAGGAGGATCTGGAGCGGGTGAAGGCCACTTACGCGCGCCTCGGCGTACGGGCGCAGGTGGCGCCCTTCTTCGACGACCTGCCGGCGCGCATGGCGCAGGCCCATCTGGTGGTGTCGCGCTCCGGCGCGGGCACGGTGGCGGAACTGGCCGCCATCGGCCGGCCCTCCATTCTGGTGCCGTTGCCCCACGCCCTCGATCAGGACCAGGCCGCCAATGCCCGCTCGCTGGGCGACGTGGGCGCGGCGCTGGTGCTGCGGCAGGTGGAGTTCGATCCCGACCGGCTGGCGCTGGAGCTTCACAGCTTTGCCAGCGAACCTCGATCATTGACGCAGATGGCGGATAAGGCCAGAAGCCAAGGCGTGCTCGACGCAGCGGAACGACTGGGCGATCTCGTCCGGCATCTTGCGGCGAAAGGCGCGGTCGCAACCTTTCAGGGGAAACTGGCATGAAGTTGCCGTCCGGCCTCGGCTCCATCCATTTCGTCGGCATCGGCGGCATCGGCATGAGCGGCATCGCCGAGGTGCTGCACAATCTCGGCTATCAGGTCCAAGGCTCGGACGTGGCCGAGAGCGCCAACGTCAAGCGCCTGCGGGACAAGGGCATAGCGGTCATGATCGGCCATGCGGCGGCCAATGTGGACACGGCGGACGTGGTGGTCGTCTCCTCCGCCATCAAGCGCGACAATCCCGAGCTTCAGGCGGCCCGCGCCCGCCGCCTGCCGGTGGTGCGCCGCGCCGAGATGCTGGCCGAGCTGATGCGGCTGAAGAGCTGCGTCTCCATTGCCGGCACCCACGGCAAGACCACCACCACCTCGCTTGTCGCCACCCTGCTGGATGCGGGCGGCATGGACCCGACCGTCATCAATGGCGGCATCATCAATGCCTATGGCACCAATGCGCGCCTTGGCGACGGCGACTGGATGGTGGTGGAGGCGGACGAGAGCGACGGCACTTTCCTGAAGCTGCCGGCGGAGGTGGCCATCGTCACCAATATCGACCCCGAGCACCTCGATCACTTCAAGACCTTCGAGCGGGTGCAGGAGGCGTTCAAGAGCTTCGTGGAAAACCTGCCCTTCTACGGCTTCGCGGTGATGTGCATCGACCATCCGGTGGTGCAGGCGCTGGTGGGCCATATCGAGGACCGCCGCGTCATCACCTATGGCGAAAATCCCCAGGCGGACGTACGCCTTGTGGATGTGGACCTGAAGGGCGGGGTGACCAAATTCACCATCCTGTTCCGCGACCGCGCCGACGGCGCGGTGCATCGCCTGGAAAATCTGCGCCTGCCCATGCCGGGGCGCCACAATGCCCTGAACGCCACCGCCGCCATCGCCGTGGCGCATGAACTCGGCATCGCGGACGCGCGGATCGTCGAGGCGCTCGGACAGTTCGGCGGCGTCAAGCGGCGCTTCACCCGCACCGGGGAGTGGAACGGCGTTACCATCTATGACGATTACGGCCATCATCCCGTGGAAATCGCGGCCGTGCTGCGCGCCGCGCGGGCGGCGAGCGAGGGTCAGGTGATCGCGGTGGTGCAGCCGCACCGCTACACGCGCCTCGCCTCGCTGTTCGACGATTTCTCCACCTGCTTCAACGATGCCGACCACGTCATCGTCGCGCCCGTCTATGCGGCGGGCGAGGCGCCCATCCCCGGCGCGGATCGCGATCATCTGGTGCAGGGCCTGCGCGCGCGCGGCCACCGCTCCGTCACCGCCCTGGAAGGGCCGGAGCAACTGGCGGGCCTGATCGCTGGCATCGCCAAGCCAGGCGATTATGTGATCTGCCTCGGCGCCGGCAACATCACCCAATGGGCCTATGCGCTGCCGGGCGAATTGGCGGCCGGGGCGGCAGACGCGCGTTAACCTTTGGTCAAGGTTGCGCCACCGGGGAAGAGCCGCTAGGCAACGCCGACCGCAACGCACCAGGGGTTGGCCGGAATGACGCGCACGCTCTGGGTCGCGACGGGGAGCGTTGGAATCGGGCTGCTCGTGCTCGCGCTAAAGACCGCCGCGTGGTGGGTCACGGGCTCGGTCGCGCTGCTGTCCGACGCCCTGGAAAGCATCATCAACGTCGCCGCCTCTCTCGCCGCCCTTCTGGCGCTCAACATCAGCGCCCGGCCGGCCGACGACAACCACCCTTACGGACACCACAAGGCGGAGTATTTTTCCGCCGTGCTCGAAGGCGTGCTGATCGTGCTGGCGGCAGGCTCGATCCTGCGCGAGGCCTATTTCGGCTTCCTGGACCCGCACATGCCCCATCAGCCCTTCGAGGGCGTGGTGCTGAACGGTCTCGCCACGCTGATCAATGGCGCCTGGTGCACAGTGCTGCTGCGCTTCGGGCGCAAATGGCGCTCGCCCGCCTTGGTGGCCGATGGCCGGCATCTTCTGACCGACGTGGTGACCTCCATCGGCGTGCTGGCGGGATTCGTTCTGGTGCCGGTCACCGGTTGGCCCCAGCTTGATCCCATTCTTGCGGGTGTCGTCGCCGTCAACATCCTGTGGACCGGCTGGAGCCTGATGCGCGAATCCGTGGGCGGCCTCATGGACGAGGCGCCCGCGCCCGAAGTGGTGGCGCGCATCAAGGAACTGGTCTCCACCCATGCGGACGGGGCCATCGAGGCCCATGACCTGCGCACCCGCCATGCCGGCCGCATGACCTTCGTGGAATTCCACCTCGTGGTGCCCGGCGACATGACGGTGGCCGCCGCTCACGACATTTGCGACCGCATCGAGCGCGCCTTCGAGACCGACATGGACGACATGGTCATCACCATCCATGTGGAGCCCGAGGGCGAGGCCAAGCACCGCGGCGTGGTGGTGCTCTAGAAACGGCCGGGAGCTGCCATGCCGACCATCTTGAGATTGGACGGTTTCCGGTTCTACTTTTACAGCCATGAGCCGAACGAGCCGCCACACGTACATGTGGACAAGGCCGGGTGTTCCGCCAAGGTTTGGCTGGAGCCGGTCGCGCTCGCAACCAATGCCGGCTTCTCGGCGGCTGAGATCGGGACGCTTTTGAAGATCGTGCGTGCGCGTCGGTTCGAATTCATGGAGGCATGGCATGGCTTTTTCGGCACCGGCGGCTGACACGCGGGTCAAAGACGTGCGGGTGGGCGAAAATGAGCTGTCCGTGTCCCTCATGGATGGCCGGACCATCAGCGTGCCGCTTGGATGGTATCCCCGTCTCGTGGGCGCAACGCGCGATCAGTTACGCCATTGGGAAATTGCCGGCGGCGGCTATGGCATCCATTGGCCGGAATTGGACGAAGACCTGAGCACGGAAGGGCTCCTTCGAGGCGCGCCTGCGCCTCGCCTTGGCTGATTGCCGCGCGCGCTCCCCTGGCAAGGCGGCTTGGAGGGGGATAAAGCGGACCCATGAGAAGCCCTCACGCCTTTCCCGACCTCGTCCCCGATCTGGCCCCTCGCCTGCCTGATCTGCGCGGCCGCCTTTCGGCCAATGCGCCGCTGGCGCCGCTGACGTGGTTTCGCGTGGGCGGGCCGGCGCAGGTGCTGTTCGAACCTGCGGATGCGGACGATCTTGCCTACGGGCTGGCCGGCGTGCCGGCGGCGCTCCCCGTCACGGTGATCGGTCTCGGCTCGAACCTGATCGTGCGCGATGGCGGCGTGCCGGGCGTGGTGGTGCGCCTCGGAAAGGCGTTCGGCGCAATCACGCTCGAGGGCGCGCGCATCCGCGCGGGGGCCGGCGCGGCGGACGTGAAGGTGGCGCGTGCGGCGGCTGAGGCCGGGCTCGCCGGCCTGTCCTTCCTGCGCGGCATTCCCGGCGCCATCGGCGGGGCGCTGCGCATGAATGGCGGGGCCTATGGCGGCGAAGTGAAGGACGTGCTCGTCTCCTGCCGCGCCGTGGGCCGCGATGGGTCGCGGCACGACATTGCGGCCCCCGACATGGGGTTCACCTATCGCCATTGCGCCGTGCCGGACGATCTCATCTTCACCGAGGCGCTGTTCGAGGGCATTCCGGGCGATCCTGCCGAAATTCTCGCCGAGATGGAGCGCATCACCTCCTCGCGCGAGGCGACACAGCCGGTGAAGAGCCGAACCGGCGGCTCAACCTTCAAGAATCCCGACGGCGCCAAGGCCTGGCAATTGGTGGATGCGGCCGGGTGCCGGGGGCTGACGCTCGGCCGCGCGCAGGTGTCCGAGCTTCACACCAACTTCCTGCTCAATCTCGGCGGCGCGAGCGCGGCGGAGATCGAAGGGCTGGGGGAAGAGGTGCGCCGGCGGGTGCGCGAGACCAGCGGCATCGAGCTTCAATGGGAAATCAAGCGCATCGGCCTGCCGCTCCCCGCGTGACGTGCCGCAAAGCTGCCCGGGTGTGAGGCCAGAGAGCGGGCCGATCCAGGCGTGCGCGATTCGCAGCTCCTCTCACTCACTTTTGCTTCGACCGCGTTTTTCTATCCCGGTCCGAGGCGGCTCCTCGCCCGCCCACCGTCCTAGAGCATGCGCCGGACAGACTGCACCGCAGGCTGATCGGATCACGCATTCTCTATCAATGGTTTAGAGACTGATTCACCGATCAGGTTGATTCAACCTGATCGGATCAGGCTCTAAGGAAATGCAAACCCTGTTCAGCCTTTAATGGCCTGCCCGGTTCTGGGCGCTATTCGGGATTGGTCCATGTCAAAGCATGTCGCGGTTCTCATGGGCGGCTGGTCCGCCGAACGGGAGGTCTCCCTGCGCTCCGGCGAGGGGTGCGCCCGCGCGCTGGAAGGCGCCGGCTACCGCGTCACCCGCGTCGATGTGGGGCGCGACATCGCCGAGGTTCTTGCCCGCCTGCGCCCGGATGTGGCGTTCAACGCGCTCCACGGATCGCCCGGCGAGGACGGGACCATCCAGGGCATCCTGGAAATTCAGCGCATTCCCTATTCCCATTCCGGCGTGCTCGCCTCGGCCCTCGCCATGGACAAGGCGCAGGCCAAGGTGGTGATGGCGGCGGCGGGTGTTCCCGTGGCGCCGGGCCGGGTGGTTTCGCGCGCCGAGGCGGCGCGCCGCCATGTGATGGAGCCGCCTTACGTGTTGAAGCCGGTTTCGGAAGGCTCCAGCGTCGGCGTCTTCATCGTGCGCGAGGACCAGGCGCATCCCCCGCAGGAATTGACGCGGCCCGACTGGAGCCACGGCGAAATGCTGCTGGCGGAACGCTTCATCCCCGGGCTGGAACTGACCTGCGCCATGATCCGGGGCGAGCCCTCGGACGTCACGGAGATCGAAGCCACGCACGCCTTTTACGATTACGACTCCAAATATGCGCCCGGCGGCTCAAACCACATTCTTCCGGCCCGCATTTTACCCGAAGTTTACCAACAGGTGCGGATACTTACGGCCAAGGCGCATGAGGCGCTTGGGTGCCGGGGCGTTTCCCGTGCGGACTTCCGATACGACGTGGAGGCCGGGCTTGGCTCGGGACTCGTCTGCCTGGAGGTCAACACGCAGCCCGGCATGACCGAGACCTCCCTGGTGCCTGAACTGGCAGCCCATGCGGGCATTTCGTTCGGCGAGCTTGTGACATGGATGGTGGAGGACGCATCGCTGGACCGCTGAGGGCGCCCCCGCCCGGTCGCGCCGCCGCGCCCGGTCTGGCGAAGCTGCCGAACCCGGTGTCCCCCTCGCGCCGGACCCAGCCCATGCGCGAGCCCGCGCCGGCGAGCCGCACCGCCTTGTTCCTGCGCCGGCTGACCGTTCGGCTCAGTTCGTCGCGGATCGGCCGGCGCGGCGCCACCCTGCTGGCGCTTGCGGTCATCGGCGGCTTCACCGCTTATGGCGTGGTGCTGGGCGGGCATGTGGAAGAGGCCGAGGAATTCCTGGTGGATCTCGGCGACGTGGCGGGCACCATGGCCGGCTTCAAGGTGAAGCAGGTCAATCTCTCGGGACAAAATCACGTCACGCCGCCCGAAATCCTGGCGGCGGCGGGCATCAAGCCTACCACCTCTCTGCCGTTCGTGGATGCGGATGCCACCCGCGCGCGGCTTGAATCCATGCCCTGGATCGCCAGCGCGACTGTGCGCAAATTCTATCCCGACCGCATCGACATCGCGGTGGTGGAGCGCGACGTCAACGACCGCATCCGCGACAACGAGGCGGTTGAAACCCGCCTGATGACCCCGCAGGCCGCGATCGAAGCCGGCGCG
>JASBUY010000134.1 GCA_030147645.1 Aquabacter sp.
CCATCGCCGCCGTCGCCTTCGTCTATGGGGATTACGCCCAAGCCTTGCTGCCGCTCGGGACCCATGGCGCGGACCTGCATGCGGCGCTGATGGTCGTGCTGGTCACGGCCCTCAATCTGGCCGGAACGCGCTCCTCCAGCCTCGGACAGCGTGTTTTCACCGGTCTCACGATTCTCGCCATCCTGGCGGTGGCCGTGTCCGGCTTCCTGATTTCAGACGTCACGCCGTCTGCGGCGGCCCGCTCCGCAGACCCGACCGCGGCCTTCGGCATGGCCATGGTATTTGTGCTGCTCACCTATGGCGGCTGGAGCGAGGCCGCTTATCTTGCCGGCGAAATGCGCAATGTGGCGCGCACCATGACCCTGACATTGGTGGCCGGCACGATCACAGTGGTCGTGGTCTATGGCGTGTTCAATCTCGCCTTGCTCAATGCCTTCGGCCTGGAAGGCCTGCGCGCCAGCGAGGCGCCGGCCGCTGATTTGATGCGGGCGCTGGCCGGGCCGGCGGGGGAGGCGGTGCTCGCGATCGTGGTCTGCATCATGGCGGTGAGCACGCTGAACGGCACGGTCGCGACCGGCGCTCGGGGGCTGCATGCGCTCGGCGCCGACGTGCCTGCGCTGACCTTCCTGAGCCGGTCGGATATCGCGCGGGCCGCTCCGCGCGCGGCGCTGCTGCTGCAATGCGGCCTCGCGCTCGGGCTCATCCTGTTCGGTGCGCTGACGCGGGACGGCTTCAAGGCCATGGTGGATTTCACTGCGCCGGTCTTCTGGGCTTTCCTGCTTCTGGTCAGCATCGCCCTGTTCCTGTTCCGCCTGCGCGAACCGGATCGGGCGCGGCCCTTCAAGGTGCCGCTTTATCCCTTCACGCCCCTCTTGTTCGCTGCGGCCTGTGCCGGGCTGCTCTATGCGAGCCTCGCTTATACCGGCATGGGGGCGCTGGTCGGGGTCGGCGTGGTGCTGGCGGGCATCCCGCTGCTGTTCTTCCTGGGACCGGACCCGGTACCAGCGACACAGCACCAGCCGGCGGAGTAGGTCCTGAGCCTAGGCGTCGGCGAGATTGAGTTCCGCCCGCAGGCGGGCGCGCAGCAGATCGATGGGATGGCGCGCGCCTTCCTGCTCCACATGCCAGAAGGTCCAGCCATTGCAGGCTTCCGCCCCCTGGGCGAGCGCCCCCATGCGGTGGATGGAGCCGACGGCCGGGACATTGTTGTTGACGATGGCGATGGTGCCGTCGGCGCGCACCACAGCGCGCACATGGCCCTTGGCGTCGGTCAGTTCAGCGCCCGGCGTGACGAGGCCCCGTTCCACCAGCGCGGAGAAAGCGACGCGCGGCGCCTCGCGGGCACTCGGCGGAGCGGCCAGCGCCGCTTCGGGCAGCGGGTCGATGGCATCGATGCGGGCACGGGCCGCCTCGGCATAGACCGGATCGCGCTCAAGGCCGATGAAATGGCGGCGCAGGCGCTTGGCGACGGCGGCCGTAGTGCCCGAGCCAAGGAAGGGGTCCAGCACCACATCGCCCGGCCGCGAGGCCGAGAGCAGAACCCGCGCCAGCAGCGCCTCGGGCTTCTGGGTGGGATGGGTCTTGCGCCCCTCCCCGTCTTTCAGGCGCTCCTGGCCCGTGCAGAGCGGGATCAGCCAGTCGGAGCGCACCTGCACGTCCTCATTGCCGCCCTTCAGGGTCTCGTAATTGAACACATAGCCCTTCGCGTCGGCGTCGCGCGCGGCCCAGATCAGGGTCTCGTGCGCATTGGTGAAGCGGCGCCCCCGGAAATTCGGCATGGGGTTCGACTTGCGCCAGATCACGTCGTTGAGGATCCAGAACCCCATGTCCTGCAAGGCGGAGCCGACGCGGAAGATATTGTGGTAGGAGCCGATCACCCAGAGCGTGGCGCTCGGCTTCATGACCCGGCGCACGGCGGCGAGCCAGTCGCGGGTGAAGGCGTCATAGGCCGCGAAACTCTCGAACTGATCCCAGGCATCGTCCACCGCGTCCACGCGGCTCTCGTCGGGGCGCTTCAATTCGCCCTGGAGCTGGAGATTGTAGGGCGGGTCCGCGAAGACCAGGTCAACGCAGGCTGGCGGCAGCGCATTCAGCGCCGAGATGCAATCGCCCACATGGATGCGGTCGAGGTCCAGGGGGGAAAGGCAGGGTCCGGCATCCGTACCGGAGCGGCGGGGCGCCCGGACGGGCGCCCCCTTACGCACCACACTCATGAGACGCAACCCATACGCAACGCTTACGATGGGCTCAGTGTGCGGGGCGCCGGTAAAGGTGACGTTAGCGCAGGTGGAAAATTGCGGCGCTTTTCAGCTTGCAGCGTCCGCATCCTGCGCCGGCAGGGCGAAGGAGCCGGTGGCGATGGGGCCGTCGCCACGCGCATAAACGCTCATGACCACGCCGTTCGCAGCCGTGCGGCTGCGCAGGAGCCGCAGCGGCGCGGGAATCGTGCCTTCGCCGAACAGCGTCTTGCCGGGACCGAGCAGGACAGGAAAGACCAGCAGGCGGAATTCGTCGATCAGGTCATTGGCGAGCAGCGCCTGCACCAGCACGCTGCTGCCCTGGATCAGCAAGTCCGGCCCGTCCCCGTCCTTGAGCTGACGGACCGCACCCACCACGTCGGGGCCGAGAGCGCGCGAATTGACCCAGGACAGGGCGATGTCCGGGCCGGTGGCCACATGCTTGGTCACCCGGTCGAACAGCGCCCCCATGGGGTCGTCCGGCCCCACATTCGGCCAGTGGGCAGCGAAAATCTCATAGGTGCGGCGCCCCAGGAGCAAGTCGAAGGGCTGGCCGAACGTCTCGTCCAGAAACGCTCCCATCTCAGCCGCGCCCTCTCCCTCCCAGAAGGGAACGGTCCAGCCGCCCAGCGTGAAGCGGCCGGTGGGGTCCTCTTCCGGGCCGCCGGGGGCCTGCATGACGCCGTCAAGGCTGATGAAAGCGGTGATGACGATCCTGCGCATGTTTTTTCTCCCTGCCAGTGTAAGGCAAGGACGCGCGGGCGCGCGGCCGCCCGACAGGTCGGCCGGCATTTTGTGTCGAGTCAGGTGCGGTCGTCGCGGGGGCTGTCGATGTCGAGGCTCACGGTGCCCTCGCCCATGGCGGCGATGCCCATGACCATGGCCTTGCGATGAAGCACCTCGGTCAACGGCGTGCCAAGGGGCAGGGCGCCGCATTCGGTGACGAGTTCATTCACCAGCCGCAGAAGCGTCGCAGTGGCCTGCTCGGGCGGGGAATGGCGGATCACCGCGCCGTTGGCGACATCGATCTGGTCGCCGGGCAGGGCGAAAGAGAGCTTCACGCCCTGCGCGGCAAAGGTGTCGCTCTGGAGCACGAGGCGGCTGGGGTCCACCTCCACCAGCACCACGCCATAGCGGCCGAACACGTCGAGGAGGGCGCCCTCGCCGCGCACGCTGATCAGGCTCTCCTCGCAGACCCCGAAGCCATAGCGCACTCCTTCCTCGGCGCAGGCGACGATGAGGCGCCCGAGCCGGCGGGACGAGAACAGGTTCTGGTCCACGATGCCGCCGCCGAAGAAGCCGATGCCTTCCTGGAGCACCAGCCCGTGATGGCCGGAATCGGTGGAGACGCCGAATCGGAACGCCTCATGGGAGGACCCGCCCGCAATCATGAAGCGCGAGAGGGCGGAGGCCGAGCCCGACGCGCCGATAATGGCCGCGCCATTGGCATGGGCCTTCGCCATGGCGAGCAGAACGGGGGTTTCCTCGCCCCGATACAGGAGCGTCTCCACCAGCCGCACCTGGTTTCCCCCGGGGAGGAAGATGGTCTTCAGCCCGGCAATCTTCTCCACCAGTTCGGCGTCGTGGCTGCAATGCTCCACATTGTCGATGGTTACGCCGAGATCGATCCCGGTTCGCCCGTGCGCCCGCAGCGCCTCGATGATGGAGCGCGCGGTGTCGCGCGGCTCCGAGGAGGCGGCGGCGAGGATGCCCACATCGCCCTCGCAATGGGCCAGCGTCTCCTTCAGCAGGTTGCCGCTGCCGGCGAGGGGGGAGGAGCCAAGGAGCATCAGGCGGGAGGCCGGCCCCGGCTTCACGCCATAATCGCGCTGAAGGCGGGTGGCGCGGTTGGCAAGGCGGGCGGCGCTGAGCTTTTCGCTCATGATGCTCGCGCGGTAATTCACCGCCGTCATGCGGAAGCCGTTCTCGGTCAGCGCCACCAGATTGCGCGACTGCCCGCGCACCCGCTCCAGTTCCACCGTCACCGCGAGCGAGGTTTTAAGTTCCACCGTGCTCGCGCGGTCCACCGAATAGACGTTCGGATCGCCCAGAACGAGACGGCCGAGCAGGTCGTACAAGGTGTAGGCGCCGAACACGTTGCGCTG
>JASBUY010000135.1 GCA_030147645.1 Aquabacter sp.
CCGACGTGATGATGGCCGGCAAGGTCGCGATGGTCGCCGGCTTCGGCGATGTCGGCAAGGGCTCCGCCGCCTCGCTGCGCAGCGCCGGCTGCCGCGTCATGGTCTCCGAGATCGACCCCATCTGCGCGCTCCAGGCGGCGATGGAAGGCTATGAAGTGACCACGATGGAAGACGCCGCGCCGCGCGCCGACATCTTCGTCACCGCCACCGGCAATGTGGACGTGATCACGCTCGATCACATGCGCGCCATGAAGGACCGCGCCATCGTCTGCAATATCGGCCATTTCGACAGCGAAATTCAGGTCGCCGGCCTGAAGAACCTGAAGTGGCACAATGTGAAGCCGCAGGTGGACGAGGTCGAGTTCGCCGACAAGAAGCGCATCATCCTTCTCTCGGAAGGCCGCCTGGTCAATCTTGGCAATGCCACCGGCCATCCGAGCTTCGTGATGTCGGCCTCCTTCACCAATCAGACGCTGGCCCAGATCGAGCTTTGGACCAAGCCGGGCCACTATGAGAAGAAGGTCTACACGCTGCCCAAGCACCTCGACGAGAAGGTCGCTTCGCTCCATCTGGACAAGATCGGCGTGAAGCTCACCAAGCTGTCGGATCAGCAGGCGAGCTATATCGGCGTCTCTCAGAACGGCCCGTTCAAGCCCGAGCAATATCGCTACTGAGACGTCGTGCCCGCGCGGCGCCTCTCCCCGCTAAAGACAGGCCCGCGCCCTCCGGCGCGGGCCTGTCGCGTTCTGGGTCCAAGTCGCCGGCCTGTCGTGAAGCTGTGGTGCCGGCTCCCGGGCGGTGCGCAGCCGCATTGTCATTCGCAGCGATCAGGTCTAGGTGTGGTCACTCTACGCACGATGGTGGCATGCCGGGGGGCTGACTTGGACGGTGTAGATCAAGCGCGGGTCGGGGCTTGCGCCGGGCATGGTCCGGGATCGGACAACGTTCGGCGGTCGAAGCCCGCTCCGCGGGGTCCCGGGTATCGGGGCGCATCGAACCTCATCTGTGCGGGCGTTGCCATCACATGTCGCTGAGCCTCTTGCGTGACCGGCAGTTGGTGCTGCCTTTCGCTGCCGAGATCGGTGCGCTCGGCGTCGTGTTCGGCGATATCGGGACGAGCCCGCTCTATGCGCTGAAGCAGGGCGTGCTGGCGGTCGGCGGCACCAATTTCCTGCCCGGCGACGTGCTTGGCCTGCTTTCGCTCATCACCTGGAGCATCATTCTCTCCATCACCGTCAAATATGTCATGCTCGTTCTGCGGGCCGACAATGACGGGGAAGGCGGCATCCTCGCGCTCGTCACTTTGCTGGACCTGCATCGCAGCGCGCTCGGCCTGCGCTGGTATCTGCTCGCGGCCGGCCTTTTGGGCGCCGCCATGCTGATCGGCGATGGCGTGCTCACCCCGGCCATGTCGGTGCTCTCGGCCATTGAGGGGCTCAAGGTCATCGCCGAGCCGCTGGACCATTGGGTGGTGCCGCTGACGGTTCTGGTGCTGGCCGGCGTCTTCCTCTCTCAGCGCCTGGGTACCGAGCGGATCGCCAGCTTCTATGGGCCGATCATGCTGCTGTGGTTCGGATCGCTCGCCATTCTCGGCGTCTACGGCATCTCCCATGCGCCCGAGGTCCTGCTCGGTTTCGATCCGCGCCACGGATTGCGCGTTCTGATGGATCATCCCGGCCTTGCCGGCGTCATCATCGGCGCCTGCTTCCTCGCCATCACGGGCGGCGAGGCGCTTTACGCGGATCTCGGCCATTTCGGACGCAAGGTGATCGCGCGCGCCTGGCTGTTCGTCGCCATGCCAGCCCTGCTGCTGAATTATTACGGTCAGGGCGCCATTCTGCTGCGCGACCCCAATGCGGTGCGCAACCCCTTCTACGATCTCTGCCCCGACCTGCTGGACGTGCCGCTGCTTCTGCTGGCGACCGCCGCGACCGTCATCGCCTCGCAATCTATCATCACGGGCGTCTTCTCTCTCGCCAAACAGGCCATCGAGCTTGGCTATCTCCCGCCCATGCGCATCCGCTACACAAGCGAGCACAATGAGCAGCACATCTATGTGGGCCGCCTCAACTGGCTGCTGATGCTGGCCTGCATCGCCGTGGTGATCGGTTTCGAAGCCTCCGACGCCCTGGCCTCGGCCTATGGCATCGCGGTGGCCTTCGCCATGGTCACCACCTCCATCCTGTTCGTGGCGCAGGTGAACCGGGCCTGGAACTGGCCCAAGCCCCTCGTCATCCTGCTCGGCGTCTGCCTCCTCTCGCTGGATTCCGCCTTCGCGACTTCCAACCTCACCAAGATCCATGACGGCGGTTGGCTGCCGCTCAGCATCGCGGGCCTTGTCATCCTGGTGATGGTGAGCTGGCGGCGCGGGCTGGAGGGCGTGGTCGCCCAGCAGGTGCGCTTCACCGAGCCGCTGGACAGCTTCATCGCTCGCAAGGACCGGGCCGATGATGGCTTGAGCCCCCGCACCGCCATCTTCCTCTCCCGCGCGGGCGCCATGACGCCAGTGGCGCTCTCGCGCATGGCCGATGTCATGAAGATGCGGTTCCAGAAATCGGTCATCGTGTCGGTCTGGATCGCGTCCCGGCCGCGCGTGTCGGTGGACGAGCGGGTGCGCGTGACCGTCATGGACGGCAGCTTCGTGCGGGTGGACCTGCGCTTTGGCTATATGCAGCAGATCGACGTGCCCTCCGTGCTCGGACCGGCGCTGAGCGCGCGGGGGATCGATCCCGACGAGGCGATCTATGTGATCGGCCATGAGCGGATCATTCCGCCGGATGAAATCCTGCGGCCCAAGGATCTCTTGGGCCATGTGTTCGCCTTCCTCGCGCGCAATGCGGAGCGCTCGGTGGATCGCTTCGGCCTGCCGCGCAACCGCACCATGGAAATCGGCTATCCCGTGAAGCTCTGAGGCGCCTTGGGAAGGCCGTGAAGTCCCGATAGGAAGCCGCATCGCCCACGGGCGCGCGCCCGGGATCGGGTGGGGGCGCCATCAGGCGACGTTGCGTAAAGGGGATACTCAGTCTCCCCCAAAAATGCTTGTGTAAGGCGCCGGTGCCTGGGGCCGGGGGGAATGGTGGTTCATGTCACGTGTCTGGATCTTCCTGCGCGACCGCGTCGGGCTTCACGGTTTGGGTCTCGTCCTCAGCCTCGCCATCATCACCTTCGCCGTGGTGGTGCTATGGAACATGCTCCAGGGGCTGCAGTTTTCCGAGGTTGCGGAGGCGCTGAAGCAAAAATCGCCGACCCATGTGCTCGCGGCCTTCCTCCTGGTCTGCTGCGCCTATCTGACCCTGACCTTCTATGATTTCTTCGCCCTGCGAACCATCGGCCGGGACCATGTGCCCTATCGCGTGGCGGCCATGGCGGGCTTCTGCTCCTATTCGGTGGGGCACAATGTGGGCTTCACGGTCTTTACCGGCGGTTCTGTGCGCTACCGCATCTATTCGGCCTGGGGCCTCACCGCCATCGATGTCGCCAAGATCTGCTTCGTCGCGGGCCTGACCTTCTGGCTCGGCAATATCGCGGTTCTGGGCCTCGGCATCGTGCTCCATCCCGAAGCCGCGACGGCGGTCGATCAGTTGCCCCCGCTGGTCAACCGCATGATCGGCGTCGCCGCACTGGTGGGTCTGGTCGGCTATATCGTCTGGGTGAGCATGGCGCCCCGCAAGATCGGGAAATCCACCTGGTATGTCACCCTGCCGGCGGGCAAGCTCACCTTGCTGCAGGTGGGCATCGGCATTCTCGATCTCTGCCTGTGCGCGGCCGCCATGTACATGCTCATGCCGGCGAGCCCCTATATCGATCCCATTTCGCTCGCGGTCATCTTCGTCACGGCCACCTTGCTCGGCTTTGCCAGCCACGCGCCCGGCGGGCTTGGCGTGTTCGATGCGGCGCTTCTGGTGGCGCTCCCGCAATTCGACAAGGAAGAGATGGTCGGCGCGCTGCTGCTGTTCCGCCTCTTCTATTACATTGTGCCGTTCGCCTTCTCGCTGCTGCTGCTCGGGACGCGCGAAATCATTCTGAGCATCCGCAGCCGGCGCGCCCGCGCCCGCGCGGGGACACCGGACGCGCTCGCCAAGGAGTCGGTTTCCAAGGCCGCGGAGTAAGGCCTTCAGTTCTTCAGAAGCTTGCCGAGGCCGGGCAGCAAATTGGCCGCGCCCGGTGGCACCTTGAGAATTTGGGTGCCCGGCGGCGGAGCGAACAGGCTCGCCGGCTGCGGCGCGCG
>JASBUY010000158.1 GCA_030147645.1 Aquabacter sp.
TGATCAGGCTCTCGTCCAGAAACTGCGCGAACGGCCGATCCCCGATCCGCCCCGCCACCAGTTCCGAAAGCAGGATGCATATCGCCAGCACGCCGACCCCGATGGCGAGGGACACGCGACCCACGCGGAACAACTGCCGCAGGTCCCGGCTACGCTGCTCAGCCCGCGCGGCGAAGAAGTGGCGCAGGGCCAAGGGAAAATCCCGCTCCGCCTCCTCGCGTCGATCTCCCGCCACATGGATGATGACGGCCAGGGCTTGATCGGTGGGCAGGTCCCGCGCCCATTCAAGGATGAAGGCTTCAGCGGAAGGGTCGAGGTCGCGCTCGCGAAACGGATAGGGGTCGAGCGTGTTGAGAAGCTGCGTGATGTGCTCCACCCGCAGCTCGATCCGCGCCGGCGCCTCCTGCATTGCAGTCCATCCTCCGGCGGCATTCCGCACGCCTGCGCCCATCCTCTGGACCCGCACCAGTTGGGCGACTCGCAAGACACATAGTGCAGAAGCTGCGGCGTGGGGATCAACCGCCGCGCTGCGCCGGGCGGATGGCGCGGCTCGAAGAGCGGTGCTCAGGCGATGCGCGCGCCCTTGTAGGGCGCCATGCCCTGGCGGGCGAGAAGGTCGGCACGCTCGTTCAGTTCGGTGCCGGCATGGCCCTTCACCCAGTGCCAGCGGATGTCGTGGCGCACGATGGCGGCGTCGAGCCGCTCCCACAGATCCTGATTCTTCACCGGCTTCTTGTCGGCGGTGCGCCAGCCATTGCGCTTCCAGCCCGCGAGCCATTTCATGATGCCGTTGCGCAGATATTCGCTGTCGGTGTGAAGGTCCACCGAGCAGGGGCGCTTCAGGGCCTCCAACGCGCTGATGGCGGCCATCAATTCCATGCGGTTGTTGGTGGTCTGCGCCTCGCCGCCCTGCAATTCCTTCTCGTGGGCGCCCGATTTCAGGATCGCGCCCCAGCCGCCCGGCCCGGGATTTCCCGAGCAGGCGCCGTCGGTCCAGATTTCCACCGGCGCGCTCACGCTTCGAGCCCATAGTCGCGCGCGCTGGCGACGGCGCGGTGAAAGCGCAGCTTCCTCAGATATTCCAGCGGGTCCTTGGGCTTCACCAAAGCGCCCTCGGGCACGTTCAGGAAGTCCACCAGCCGGGTCAGAAGGAAGCGCAGCGCCGCGCCGCGCGCAAGGCGGGGCAGGGCGTCCACCTCGGCCGGCGTCAAAGGCCGCGCCTGCCCGTAGCCGGCGAGAAGCGCGCGGCCCTTGGTGGCATTGAAAGCGCCATCGGGCTCAAAGCACCAGGCATTGAGGCAGACCGCCACGTCGTAGGCATAGAGATCGTTGCAAGCGAAATAGAAGTCGATGATTCCGGAGAGCCGGTCATCCAGGAAAAAGGCATTGTCCGGGAACAGGTCGGCGTGGATGACGCCCTCCGGCAGGTCCACCGGCCATTGGGCTTCGAGGTCCGAAAGCTCGGCTGCGATGGTGGCGCCAAGGCCCGGCGCCACGCTGTCCGCGCCCGCGCCGGCCGCCTCGAACAAGGGCCGCCAGCCGGCCACCGAGAGAGCATTGGGCCGCGAGACTTCTGAGAAGTCCGCCCCCGCCAGATGCAGGCGGGCGAGCGCCGTTCCCAATTGCGCGCAATGGGCAACTGCCGGGCGGCGCACGGACACGCCCTTCAGGAAGGTGACGATGGCCGCGGGACGGCCGGCCAGTTCGCCGAGCACCACACCATCGCGCGCCGCCACGGGCTGGGGGCAGGAAATGCCCTTCATCGCCAGATGACGCATGAGCCCGATGAAGAAGGGCAGATCGCGCGGCGCCACCCGCTTCTCATACAAGGTGAGAATGAAGGTGCCGGCCGAGGTCTGGATCAGGAAATTCGAGTTCTCCACGCCCTCGGCGATGCCGTGATACGAGACCAGGGTTCCGATATCGTAGCGGGCGAGGAAATCCTCCAACTGGGCGGACGTGACGTCCGTATAGACCGCCACGTTCTACTCCGCCGCGTCGGGACGAAGCGCGCGGGGCAGGGGGAAGAACACGTCTTCTTCCGCCGCCGTCACGCTCTGCACGTCAAGATCGAACCGCTCCGCGAAGGCGTCCAGCAATTCCTCCACCAGCACTTCCGGGGCGGAGGCGCCCGCCGTCACGCCGAGCGAGGTGATGGTGGAGAAGCGGTCCCAGTCGATGTCGCTCGCCCGCTGCACCAGCACCGAGAGCGCGCATCCGGCGCGCTCGGCGGCTTCGCGCAGGCGCTGGGAATTGGAGGAATTGGGCGCGCCCACCACCACCATGGCATCCACCTGGGGCGCCACCTTCTTCACCGCGTCCTGACGGTTGGTCGTGGCGTAGCAGATATCCTCCTTGTGGGGCGCCGCCATGAGGGGGAAGCGCGCCTTCAGGATCTCCACCATCTCGGCGGTGTCGTCCAAAGAAAGGGTGGTCTGGGTGACGTAGGCGAGATTGTCCGGGTTGCGCGGCTGAATGGTGCGGGCGTCTTCCGCCGTCTCGATCAGCGTCACCGCGCCGTCCGGCAACTGGCCCATGGTGCCGATCACCTCGGGATGGCGGGCGTGGCCGATCAAAAGGATTTCGCGGCCCTTGCGGTAATGGACCTGCGCCTCGCGATGCACCTTGGTTACCAGCGGGCAGGTGGCGTCGATGGCGAACATGTTGCGCGCGGCGGCCGCCTCCGGCACCGCCTTGGGCACGCCATGAGCGGAGAAGATGACCGGGGCGGGGCCTTCCGGCACCTCGTCCAGTTCTTCAACAAAAACCGCGCCCTTCCGCTTCAGTCCTTCCACGACATATTTGTTGTGGACGATCTCGTGGCGCACATAGACCGGCGGCCCATAGAGGGCGAGCGCCTGTTCCACGGCGTCAATGGCGCGCACCACGCCCGCGCAAAAGCCGCGGGGCGCGCACAGCAGCACCCGCAGGCGGGGCTTTTGAAGGGTGACGTCGGACTGCATCGCGCCATGAATGGCGGGGTGCGGCGAGACGTGTCAAGGGCGCTTGTGCGCGGAGCAGCCAATGCCCATTTGCATCCGACCGCCGGGGCGCATATTGTTGTGGCATCCCGGACATTGCGAGATCCGCGGTTCGCCCGGCAGAAGGGCGAGCGACGGACCCCTCGTGCCAGCCGCTGACCGGTTCCTGGACGCCGCGCCCTTCGCGCGCGGTGCCGGAGCGCCGGACGGACGGTGAAGACCAACAACGCCGAAAGGCTGTTCCAAGAGGCCGCTCCATGTCGAACACCCCTCTCATGCCGAAGGCGACCGCCGTGTGGCTGGTCGAGAACACGGCGCTCACGTTCGAGCAGATCGGAGACTTCTGCAAACTGCACGCCCTGGAAGTGAAGGGCATCGCCGACGGCGAAGTGGCCCAGGGCATCAAGGGTCTCGATCCCATTTCCACCGGCCAGCTCTCGCGCGACGAGATCTCGCTCGCGGAGAAGGACCAGAACCGGCGCCTGAAGCTGCTGGAATCCAAGGTCCGCCTGCCGGAAAAGAAGACCCGCAAGGGCCCGCGCTACACCCCGGTGTCGCGCCGCCACGACCGGCCGAACGCGATCCTCTGGCTGACCCGCAACCATCCCGAGCTGAAGGATGCGCAGATCATCCGCCTGGTGGGCACCACCAAGACGACGATCCAGGCGATCCGCGAGCGGACCCATTGGAATTCCGCGCAGCTCCAGCCCATGGACCCGGTCACGCTCGGACTGTGCAGCCAGATCGATCTCGATATCGAAGTGCAGCGCGCAGCCAAGGACCGTCCCGCCGGGGCCGTCGAGGAGAAGGGCGCGACCCTGCTGCCGGCGGACGTCACCACCCGCCATCACGACGAGCCCCCGGCGCGGCGCGAGTCGCTGGACCTTGAAACCGTGTTCGCCAAGCTCGGCGGCGCGCGCAAGGGCGAGAACGAAGACGAGGAATGAGCCGGTCCGCCCCGCCCTCCCAGGCGGGGTATTAGAGCGCGATCCGGTCAGATTGAAACATTCTGATCGGCGCATGCTCTAGGCGTCCACCCATAGAAAAGGCCCCCGCCGCCGGCGGGGGCCTTTTTTGTACGCCCTCAGTGCGCCATCAGGACCGGGACGGTCATGGCGGACAGGATCTCGCGGGTGACGCCGCCCAGCACCAGTTCGCGCAGGCGCGAATGGCCGTATCCGCCCATCACCACCAGATCCGCGCCCTGGTCCGACACCTCGTTGAGGATGGTCTGGGCGATGCTCGGCTCGCCATTGCCCACATGCAGCGTGCGGGTGGTGGCGGAAAGGCCATGGCGGGCGAGATGGCGCAGCACCTCGTCGCAATTCGCCCCCTCGTCGCCGCCGCGCACCACGCGCAGCACCTCCACCTGCGCGGCGCGATGCAGAAGCGGCAGGCCTTCGGCGAGGGCGCGCGCGGCAGCGCGGCTGCCGTCCCAGGCGATCACGGCGCGTCCGCCGCCATAGCCCTCGCGCTGCACATAGGGCACCACCAGAACAGAGCGGCCGGATTCCAGCAGCACGGTCTCGGCGATCACCTCTTCCGGACCCGGCCGGTCAGGGTCCGGCTGGGCCACCACGGTCAGGTCATAGACGCGGGACATTTCGGCAAGGCTGCTGGCGGCGATGCCGAGCGAGCCGTTGAGGGTGCGCACTTCGTGCCGCACGCCCGCCGCCTGCGCGTGGGCGGCGAAGGCTTCGCCGGCGGCGATCGCGGCGGCGGTGTTTTCCTGCATCTGGGTTTCGAGGAAGTCGGTGGGAAGCGCGCCCATGTAGAAGGGCGGCACGTCGATCTCGTAGGTGACCGCAAGGCCGGTCAGATGCGCCGAGAATTTCGCGGCGAGGCTGGTGGCGAAGGCGGCGGCGCGATCCTGGTCCGTGCCCTGGCTGAGATTGACGAGAATATCGCGGATCATAAGGCTGGCCTCCCCGTGCCGAAAAAATCGGCGTCACCTTAGCCTAAAGTGACCGCGGCGCGGCAATCTTGATCCGCCGCAAAGCCGCCGTGGAGGCCGCCTAAAAGAAAACGCGGCCGCCCGGGGGAGAGGCGGCCGCGTCGCATGGAGCGATCAAAGGGGGGGGGATTTCGATCGTTCCGAAGTGATAACCACCCTCCTGGCATCGGGTTCCGAAAAAAAATGAAAAAAAATGCGTGCCCCTCGTTTCGTCGCGCGAAGGGCGATAAACCCACGATGGGCTCCATTTCCATGCAGGGCGCGCGGCGGTGACACCGGACCTCAGCATTGTCGTTCCCCTCTATAACGAGGCGGCGGGTATCGACGCCTTTCATGCGCGCCTGTCAGCCTCCGCGGCGCGCGTCGCGGACGCACGGGGCCTGCGGATCGAGATCGTCTATGTGGATGACGGC
>JASBUY010000160.1 GCA_030147645.1 Aquabacter sp.
TCACCGCCATCGGCGCGCTGATGGCAACGCTTCTGGTGGGAACGCCGGCCGTCACCGCGCTCGGCCTCATCGGCGCGGCCTTTGCGGGGGCGTTCCGGCGCGGGGGTCTGCTGATCGCCGTGCTGGTGCTTCCGCTCGCCATTCCGGTCCTGATCTTCGCCGTGTCCGCCACCAATGCGGCGGTCACCGGCCCTGTGCCGTTCGGCACGCCGTTCCAGGTTCTCGCCGGCCTCGCTTTGTTTGCGCTGGTGCTGGGGCCGGTTGCCGCCGCCGCCGCCTTGCGCGCGGCGCGCGGATAAGCAGCGAGCGCGGGTCTATTCGCCCGCGAGGCGCAAGGGCGCCTGCGCGCGCCTCTCGGCGGCCCGCAGCCTCGCCTCGCCCTCCGCGATATAGGCGCGGGTCAGCGGCACCGCGTCCTGCCGGCGGGCGAGCTGGATCTGGAACACCATCATGCCCTGGTGGCGGAAGGCCATTTCAGAGGCGGCGAGGTAGAAGTCCCACATCCGGCAGAAGCGCGCATCGGTAAGCCGCAGCGCCTCCTCGCGCCGGGCAAGGACGCGCTCCCGCCACGCTTTCAGCGTCTCGGCATAATGAAGGCGCAGGATCTCGACATCCGTGACGACGAGACCGGCTTGCTCGATCACCGGGATCACCTCGGACAAAGCAGGGATATACCCCCCCGGGAAAATGTACTTCGCGATCCAGGGATTGGTGACACCCGGCCCGTCCGAGCGGCCGATGGAATGGAGCAGCATCACCCCATCGTCGGCGAGGAGATCGCGCGCCTTGCGGAAGAAGGCGCGAAAATGCTGCACACCGACATGCTCGAACATGCCGACCGAGACGATGCGATCGAAACGACCTTCAAGTGCCCGATAATCCTCAAGGCGGAAATCGATGCGCTCGCCGAGCCCCCGCTCCTGGGCCCGCGCGGTCGCGATACCAAGCTGCTCGGTGGATAAGGTGACACCCGTCATGCGGGCTCCGGCCGTCTCGGCGAGATACAGGCTGAGCCCGCCCCAGCCGCAGCCGATATCCAGGGTGTTCAGCCCCGCCCGATCCAGGCGGAGCTTTGCCGCGATATGGCGCTTCTTGGCGAGTTGCGCATCGTCCAGCGACTGCCCCGCCTCCTCGAAATAGGCGCAGGAATATTGCCGGTCCCCATCCAGGAAAAGCGCATAGAGCCGCCCGTCCAGGTCGTAATGATGGGCGACATTGCGGCGCGAACGCTCCGGCGGGTTGAATTGCGCCAGCCGCCGCAGCGCGAGCCGCGCCAAGAAGAAGACGCGAGAGGCAAACGTCGGCTGCACATAGGGTTGCGACATGAGTACCGCCAGCACGTCGGCGATGTCACCCGCCTCCAGCACCAGATCGCCGTCCGTGTATAGCTCGCCGAATGCCAGTTCGGGATCGAGCAGGAGGCGGCGCTCGGAGGCGCGGGAGCGAAAGCGGATATGGGGCACGCCGCCGCCGCCCGGTCCCCCTGGCCCCGCCACAAAGGTCCGTCCCGCGGCGGTGGTGACCTTGAGCGCGCCGCGCGCCATCACACGCTGGAAAACCTTCTCAAGCAAAAAGTCCATCGACCGCCCCCGTTCTGGAGTTGATCCCCTCGGACTTCCGGGGCAACCGGCCCCGGCTCCCCCGCGCACGCCGCCCCGCCTGGGCCCCGCCGCGTTGAATGCTTTGTTGGATTATTTTCCGATCAAACAGCTGCCGTCCCGATCATGGCCGGGACAGGGGTATTTCACCACCACACGCGGCTTTCGGCAAGGCGCGTCTTGCGGCCCAAATAAGCAAATGCCCGGCCGGAGCCGGGCATTCGCGTTTCCATCAGCGTATTGGGGCCGACGCGTGCGCCGCCCCTGGCAGTCACCAAGCAGAGACGTGGCACACAGTGCCCGCCTCTACGCTGGACGGTCCGCCGCGATCAGGCCTGCTCCTCGCCTTCCTCGGCGAGAACTTCCACGACCTGCTCGGCCACCACGACGTCCTCATCCTCGTCCTCGTCGCCGCGGGCGCGGATGTCCTCGCCGCGGGCGAGACGCTCGGCTTCCTCGGCGCTGCGCGCCACATTGACGGTGACCGACACCTCGACCTCGGGATGCAGGATCACGGGCAGCGCGTGCAGGCCGATGGTCTTGATGGGATGGTTGAGCACGATCTGCTGGCGCGCGACGGTGAAGCCGGAGGCGGTGAGCGCCTCGGCGATGTCGCGGGTGGAGACCGAGCCATAGAGCTGGCCGCTCTCGCCCGCCTGGCGGATCACGACAACGCTGGCGCCGTTGAGCTTCGCGCCGACCGCGTCGGCTTCCTTCTTCAGCTCCAGGTTCCGGGCCTCAAGCTGGGCCTTCATCTGGTCGAACTTGGCGCGGTTCTCCTTGGTGGCGCGCAGGGCCTTGCCCTGGGTCAGGAGGAAGTTGCGGGCATAGCCCGGGCGCACGCTCACCACTTCGCCCATCTGGCCGAGCTTGGCGATCCGCTCGAGAAGAATAACGTCCATCTGTGTCTCCTAAGTCTGTTGTCTTGGATGTTCGGATTTTGGATTAGCGGTCGTTGGCGGCCGGTGGGCCGCCGCCGGTGCTGAAGCGGGTGCGCAGGTCGAACATGGTGTCCACCAGGCCGAATACCGCCACGCCGAGCACCGGCCAGCCGAGTGCGAGCGTCGCGACCCAGGCTGCCGTCAGGATGAGGGGCCGTGCCGCGCGGCCCCGCGTCAGGTCGTGAAGCGCGGCAAAGCCCGCCAGCACGAAGGCCACCACCAGCGCAGACCCGGCCGCGGATGCGGCAAGCCCGATCATGCCCGGCGCCACCGACGCAGCGACGATGACGGCAAGGAGCAGGCTCGTGACGGGGGGCAGCCGGAGGCCGGCGAGATGGGGCCAGGGGCGCGCGAGGCGTCCGGAGACCCGCGCGGCGCGGGCCGCGAGATAGAGGCAGATCAATTGCGTGACCATGCAGAGCGCAGCCGCCATGCCCGGCAGAACGCCGGCCACGATCCCGGCCATGTTCGCCGCGTCGGCCGGGGCAAGGCCCGCTCCGCCCGCTTCCTTCTGCACGTCCACAAAGGCCGAGAAGGCGGCGGACACCGCCGCACGATAGGCCTCGTAGTCGCTCGCCACGGACAGCAGCCCGGCCATGGTGCTCACCGCCGCAAGGCCGGCCGCGAGAAGCACGAGGCCCGCCACGGAAAACCATACGAGCCCGCCGCGCCCCGCCGCATCCTCGCGCGCCAGCAAGGCCGCATAAGCGAGCGCCCAGGCGGGGCCGCCAATGCCGATCAGATAGGCGAAGAGGAAAGTGGAGGTGAAAACCGCGCCGAGGCCAGCGGCGGCAAACAGCACGCCGAATAAAGCCGCCCAATGGCTGAAGGCGAGACCCGCCACCATGATGGGAAGAGGTGCGAGATAGAACAGGGGAACGGCCAGCACCGTGCCCGCGGCGACACCCGCCACGAGCAGTGCAGAGGCCGCGCCGGCGGCCAGGCCGATAAGAAGAATCTGTCCCATGTCTCTCGCTGTCCCGCCGGGGCGGTTAGAGGCCGGTCATCGTGCCGGCCCCAACTCGGCCACGCCCGCGCATGGCCTTGTGAAACGTCAAAGGGGCGCCCGGCCTTGCCGCGCGCCCCGAACCTCGTCCGTGATCAGCGGATCACGAAGGGCAGCAGGCCGAGGAAGCGGGCGCGCTTGATGGCGGCCGACAGCTCACGCTGCTTCTTGGCCGAGACCGCGGTGATGCGGCTCGGGACGATCTTGCCGCGCTCGGAAATGTAGCGCTGCAGGAGTCGCACGTCCTTGTAGTCGATCTTCGGCGCATTGGGGCCGGAGAACGGGCAGGTCTTGCGACGACGGAAGAACGGACGGCGCTGACCGCCACCACCACCGGCTTGAGCGAATGCCATCAGACCATCTCCTCGCCCTGGGCCTCGTCACGCTCACGCGGGCGACGCGGACGGTCGCCGCCGAAGCCGCGATCACCGCCGAAGCCGCGCTCGCCGCGCTCGCGCTCGTCGCGGTCGCGCTTCTGCAGCATGGCCGAGGGACCATCCTCATGCTCTTCGACGCGCAGGGTGAGGAAGCGCAGAACGTCCTCGTCGATGCGCATCTGGCGCTCCATCTCCTGAACCGCCGCCGAGGGGGCGTCGATATTCAGGAGGGTGAAGTGCGCCTTGCGGTTCTTGTTGATGCGATAGGTGAGGGACTTCACGCCCCAATATTCGGTCTTGCCGACCGAACCGCCGTTCGCCTCGATCACACCCTTGAAGCGGGTGGTCAGTTCCTCGACCTGCTGCGCCGTCACGTCTTGGCGCGCGAGGAACACGTGCTCATAGAGCGCCATGTGTCTCTTGCCTTTCAGTTTCATCCGCTCCCAGCGCCAAGCCCTTTCGGCCTTCGGAAAGGCACGTGCTCGGAAGGCGGGGACACGGGACGACGGGCTTTCGCCCTATCGCCTTGCTGCAAGCCTGACGGCAAGCAAACAGACGACCGTCCGTTCAGCCCCCGGCCGGGGCAACGGAAGCGGGGCGTATAGCAGGTTCTGCCGCCGATGCAAGTTTTTCGCCCCTCGAAGTCCGCCTGCGCGGCCTTTAATCCAGCCTCGTGCGGCGCGATGCGCGGCCCCCGCGCATCGCCATATATCAGGCAACCTTGACTCCCCGCCCGTGGCGGTGTCTCTCCCCTCCCCAAATTTCAGGCCCGAACCAAGAAGCGAGATACGCCCATGACCACGGCCTTCATCTTTCCCGGACAAGGCAGCCAGCAGGTGGGCATGGGCAAGGCCCTGGCCGAGGCATTTCCCGCCGCCCGCGTGGTGTTCGACGAGGTGGATGCGGCACTGTCGCAGAAGCTCTCGACCCTCATGTGGGAGGGGCCTGCGGATGAATTGACGCTGACCGCCAACGCTCAGCCGGCTCTCATGGCGGTTTCGCTGGCGGCGCTGCGGGTGCTGGAGAGCGAAGCGGGGGTGGACCTTGCGCGCGACGCGGCCTTCGTGGCGGGTCATTCGCTTGGCGAATATTCGGCGCTTGCCGCGGCCGGCGCCCTCACCGTCACCGACGCGGCACGGCTGCTGCGTATTCGTGGCGCCGCCATGCAGGCGGCAGTGCCGGTGGGCGCGGGCGCCATGGCCGCCTTGCTCGGCCTGAATTATGCGGACGCGGCGGCGGTCGCGGCGGAAGCCGCCCAGGGCGAGGTCTGTGAGGCGGCGAATGACAATGCCGACGGCCAAGTGGTCGTCTCCGGCACAAAGGCCGCCGTGGAGCGCGCCATCGAGCTTGCCAAGGCCAAGGGGGCCATGAAGGCGGTGCTGCTGCCGGTCTCCGCCCCCTTCCATTGCCGTCTGATGGCGCCGGCGGCGGAAGCCATGGCCGAAGCCCTGGCCAAGGCGGCCGTCAAGGCGCCGGTGGTGCCGGTCATCTCCAATGTGAAGGCGGCGCCGGTCACCGAGCCGGCCGAGATCGTCCGCCTTCTGGTGGAACAGGTCACGGGCACCGTGCGCTGGCGCGAGAGCGTGCTGTTCATGGCCTCCGCCGGGGTGGATCGCACGGTGGAGGTGGGCGCGGGCAAGGTGCTCTCCGGACTGTCGCGCCGCATCGCCAAGCAGATCGCGGCGACCGCGGTGGGCACGCCGGAAGACGTGGCCGCCTTCATCGCCGCCCGCGCGGCCCCCGCCGCCTGATACCCTTCCTTCTTTCCGGATTCTGGAGCTTCCATGTTCGACCTCAGCGGCAAGACCGCGCTCGTCACCGGCGCCACGGGCGGCATCGGCGGCGCCATCGCCAAGGCCCTGCACACGCAAGGCGCCCATGTCGTGCTGTCCGGCACCCGCGAATCAGCGCTCGCCGAGCTGGCGACCCAGTTCGGCGACCGCGTTTCGACCGTGGCCGCCAACCTTTCCGACGCCGAAGCCGTCGACGGCCTAGTCGCCAAGGCCGAGGAAGCCGCTGGCGCGCCGCTCGACATCCTGATCGCCAATGCCGGCATCACCCGCGATGGCCTGATCG
>JASBUY010000177.1 GCA_030147645.1 Aquabacter sp.
CGGCGCGCTGGTGGTCGGCAAAGAGGGCCTTGCGGAAGGTCATCCGCTCGACCACGCGGCCTTCCCCACCTTCGGGCTGCCCTCCTATACCCCCATCGGCAATCCGGTGGACAAGGCTATGATCTATGCGGTGGCCCGGCAGGAGAGCCAGTTCAACCCGCGCACTTTGTCCAGCGCGAAGGCCATGGGCCTCATGCAGGTGACGCCGGCCGCCGGCCGCGAAGTCGCGAAGCAGACCGGCGCAGACTACAATGAGACGCGGCTGATGACCGACCAGTCCTATAATGTCCAGTTCGGCGCCGCCGAGCTTGGCATGCTCATGGACAATTACGACGGCAATCCCGCTTTGGTCTTCGCCGCCTACAATGCGGGGCGCGGCAGCGTGCGCAAATGGTTCGAGCGCTATGGCGACCCGCGCGACAAGGACGTGGACCCGGTAGACTGGGTGGAGTTGATCCCCTTCTCCGAGACCCGAAATTATGTCCAGCGGGTGGTGGAGAACTACAACGTCTATCAGGCCCGCTTCGGCCTGACCCGATCCCAGCCGGTGGCCGCGCGCTGAGGCGCGGGGCCATTCTGGACCTCTCCCTGGAGCCTGATCCGATCAGGTCGAATCAACCTGATCGGTGAATCAGTCTCTAAATTGGTGGCAGAGAACGTTTTGCCGATCTGATTGCGATGCAATCAGATCGGAACGTGCTCTGGGGAGCGTTGCGTTGGAGGCATGCGTGGCGGACAAGCTCCGCCCCCGGCGCCTTCTCTTTGCCGAGGACGCGGGATAGAAGGCGGGCACCGCACGACATGCGCCGCCCCCGGCGCGCCATTCAGAGCCCTCGCACCATGCCTCACCGCCGCTCCGGCACGACGGAAACGGCCGCGCCCGGATTCGCAGAATTCGTGGCCCTCATCGCCCTGATGATGGGGATGACCGCCTTTTCCATCGACAATCTCCTGCCGGCCTTCGGGCCGATCCGCGCCCATTACCAGCTGGAAAACCCCAACGACCTCCAGCTTCTCATCACCGCTTACATGATCGGCTTCGGCCTCATGCAGATTGTGTTCGGCACGGTGTCGGACGTCACGGGCCGCAAGAAGGCGCTGATGGTGGGGCTCGCCATCTATGCCTTCGGCTGCGTGCTGGCGATGGTGGCCGAGACCTATCCTCTCCTGCTGGCCGCCCGGGTCATCCAGGGGCTCGGCGCCGCCGCCGCGCGCGTGCTCTCGGTCGCCATCGTGCGCGACCGCTATGAGGGTCGCGAGATGGCGCAGGTCATGTCCTTCGCCATGATGGTATTCCTCATCATCCCGGTGGTCGCCCCGAGTTTCGGAAGCGGCGTCATGCTGTTCGCCGAATGGCACATGATTTTCGGCGCGATGCTGCTCTTGTGCGTGATCCTCGCGATCTGGTTCGGGGTGCGCATGCCCGAGACGCTGCATCCGCAATATCGCGTCGCCTTCTCGCTGCACGCCATCGCAGCGGGCATGAAGCGCGCGCTGACCCACCGCCGCACCCTGCTCTACACCACCGCCATGGGCCTCATGCTCGGCTGCCTCATGGCCTATGTGGCGGCGTCGCAGCAGATTTTCGAGGACGGGGTCTATCACCTCGGCAAGCTGTTCCCGCTCGCCTTCGCGGTGATCGCGGCAGTGATGGGGGTGGCGTCCTTCATCAATGCCAAGCTGGTGCGTTCGGTGGGGATGCGCCGGCTCTCCCATTTCGGGGTCTGCGGCTTCACCCTGACCGGCCTTGCCCTGGTGATTTCAGGCTATGCCTTTGACGGCGCGCCGCCGGTGGTGCTGTTCTGCGTGCTGCTGAGCCTCGCCCAGGCGCTGTTCGCCATCACCGTCCCGAATTTCAATTCCATCGCCATGGAGCCCATGGGCGCGGTGGCGGGGACGGCCTCGTCCTTCATCGGCTTCTACACGACCCTGGTCGGGGCGATTCTGGGGCTGATCGTGGGGCGCGCGTTCGACGGCACGATCCTGCCGCTCGGCTTCGGCTATTTCATCCTCGGCGCCTTGGCCGTGCTGCTGGTTCTGGTGGCTGAGAACGGCCGCCTCTTCTCCGCCCAGCGGGACCCGGCCTGAGCGGCCGGGCGTCCCTTAGAGCCTGATCCGATCAGGTTGAATCAACCTGATCGGTGCATCAGTCTCTAATTTATTGAGAGAGAACGTTTTACCGATCTGATTGCGATGCAATCAGATCGGAACGTGCTCTAGGCCGCCTCAGTGTCTTGAAGGCACCGAGGCGGCATGTGATTTCGGCGAGCGTGTGTCTCGCATCCTAGCCCTGATGCTCGGGCGGTCTCAGCCTTTCCGCCTCAATGCAGGCTCACGGTGATCAGGTCGTGTTCGCTGGCATTGGCAAGCGCCGCTTCTCTACTGTCCGTCAGGAGGATGGGTGTGCCGTCCGCCGCATGAAGGGTGAACAGAACCAGACCCGGCGCCAAAGCCGGCGCTTGGGGAAACATCTGCTGCACTTCTTCGGACCGGATGGTGCGCACGTAAGCGAGGTGGCCGCCGCCGAGACCTGCGAGATCTTCCGCCGTCATGGCAGTCCCGCCCGTCTGAGCCTCGGCCGCGAAAAGGGTATCGGTCTTCTGGATCATAGTCCTGTCCTTTCTCTCCGCTAACGCGGCGTACGGGCTCTCGGATCCGCTCAGGGAACGGAAACGATGCCAATGCGCCGGGCCTGGCGGGTCGGCTCAGGCCTCGCGAGGTCGATGGACAAGAGCCCATTGCGCAGCTCCGCCCCGAGGACATTCATGCCCTCGGCGAGCACGAAGGTGCGCTGGAATTGCCGCGCCGCGATCCCCCGGTGGAGGAAGATGCGCTCGCTGTGGTCTTCGGTCTGGCGACCGGAGATGGTCAATTCCCGCTCCTCGAGCGTGATCTCCAACTGCTGCTCGGTGAAGCCCGCCACGGCGAGCGTGATGCGCAGGCGCAGGGGAGAGCCGTCCACGGGGTCGATCCGCTCCACATTATAGGGCGGATATCCCTCGGACGCCTTCGTCACGCGGTCGAGCGCCCGCTCGACCTCATCGAACCCCAAAAGACACGGGTTCGACAGCGAAGAGATACGCGACATGAGCCAAAGTCCTTCATCAAGCGACTTTGCGGTTAAGGAAGCGGCGTTTCCGCCGCCTCCCGGGACCCTTCCGGCGTCCCGTTCCGGCTGCATATGGGGTCGCGTCCGCACCCGGGCAAGGGGCGGGAAGAGGCATGTTACGTCAAGCGGCGCGGGCGGGTCCGACGCTGCTGACGGGGGTGAAGCTGTCCGCGCTCGCCGCCGCCCACTCCGCCGCATAGGGCGTCTCTTCCGGCGCCGCCAGCAGGATGCCCTTGGCGAGGAAGGGATAGAGGCGGTCCAGCGGCTTTGCCTCCACCGGCGTCAGGCGATGCCAGATATGGTGCGGCTGAAGCTCGGTGGGATGGGCGAGGCCTGCGGCCGCCACAAGATCGGCCAGCGCCTCCACGGTGTGATGCTGGAAGCGGGCGACGCGCTCCGCCTTGTCCTCCACCACGAGGCCGCGCTGAAGGTGGGGATCGTTGGTGGTGATGCCGGTGGGACAGTCGCCGGTATGGCAGCGCATGGACATCACGCAGCCGAGCGAGAACATGAAGGCGCGGGCGGCATTGCACCAATCGGCACCCACGGCCATGTTGGCCGCCATGCTGAAGCCGGACGTGACCTTCCCCGAGGCCGCGAGGCGCACGCGCTCGCGCAGGCCCGCACCGACGAGGGCATTGCGCATCAGCACAAGGCCCTCGCGCAGCGGC
This sequence comes from Aquabacter sp., assembly GCA_030147645.1. Classification (GTDB taxonomy): domain Bacteria; phylum Pseudomonadota; class Alphaproteobacteria; order Rhizobiales; family Xanthobacteraceae; genus Aquabacter. The sequence goes on from JASBUY010000177.1 coordinate 3,781, forward strand.
ATGCCCATGTGATTGGTCAATTCCTGCGGCGCGGCGCCGGTGCCGCCTTCCGCGCCGTCCACGACGATGAAGTCGGGGGTGATGCCGGTCTTCAGCATGCCCTTCGCGATGGCGAAGACTTCGCTCGGATGGCCGACGCACAGTTTGAGGCCCACCGGCTTGCCGCCCGACAATTCGCGCAAATGGGCAACGAATTCCATCATCTGCGCCGGCGTTGAGAAGGACGGGTGGCGCGAGGGGGAAATGCAGTCCTCGCCCATGGGAATGCCGCGGATCTCGGAGATTTCCTGCGTCACCTTGGCGGCGGGGAGCACGCCGCCATGGCCGGGCTTTGCGCCCTGGCTGAGCTTTACCTCGATCATCTTGACCTGAGGATCGGCCGCCTTTTCCTGGAACAGGGCCGGCGCGAAGGTGCCGTCGCGGTTGCGGCACCCGAAATAGCCCGACGCCACCTGCCACACGATGTCCCCGCCATGGATGCGGTGATAGGGCGAGAGCCCCCCCTCGCCGGTGTCGTGATAGAAATTGCCCTTCTTCGCGCCGAGATTGAGCGCCTCGATGGCGTTGCGCCCGAGGGAGCCGAAGCTCATGGCGGAGACATTCAGCACCGCCGCGTCATAGGGCTTGGCGCAATCCGCTCCGCCCACCCGCACCCGAAACGGCTCGCTCGCCACCGGCATGGGGGCGATGGAATGGGTCATCCACTCATATTCCTGCGCGCTGGTGTCCAACTCCGTTCCGAAGGGCTGGCGATCCTCTTCGCCCTTGGCGCGGGCATAGACGAGACTGCGGGCCTGGCGGTTATAGGGCGTGCCGTCCAGGTCCCCCTCGACGATATATTGGCGCAGATAGGGCCGCACCGCCTCGAACAGCCAGCGCACCGAGGCAACGATGGGATAATTGCGCAGCAGCGAGTGATGCTTCTGCGTGACGTCGAAGACGCCGACAAAAGCGAGCGGGAAGAGCAGGCAGAACAGGAAGAGCCAGAGATGGCCTCCGCCGAATGACAGGACGAGGCTCAAGACGCAGAGCACCACCACGGCGACGAACACGCCATAACGGCGGATCAGCTTCTTCGTGCTGGCATCGAGCAGGCCGTGCATGGATCCCCCCTCTTCATTGTCTTCGGCTTATGTGGAGTCACGCCGCTTATCGCCACTCTAAAGTGCGACGCGACCAAAATGAATCGCCTTGCGTGGGCGCGTGCCACGCAAAAGCGTTCCCTTGAGGGTGTCTGTGAATCCGGATGGGTGCGGACGGCGTGTCCTCAGGCGGCGGCGGTGAGCGGCGCGCGGCCGGCGATGGTCCGCAGGCGGTCCATCTGGGCCGGAAGTTCGCTCCAATAGCGCGCGTGGAGCTCAAGATTCAGGATGGAGCCCGGCTCTGGGGTCAGTGTGGCGGCAATCTCGTCCCACGGCAGGCTGCCCCAGCCGAGCGGCAGGTGAAGGTCGCCTTCGCCGAGGCCGAGACGTTCCGCCTCGTCCATGGTCCAGCTTTCCAGCGGCCGGCCGAAGCTGTCATGGGCGTGGATGTGCCGGGCATAGGGCGCGAGCGCCGCGATCTCTGCGGCAGCATCGAGCTTGGCGTCGGCACAGCGCAGATAAGCGTGGCTGATATCCAGCGTCGCCCTCACGCAGGGATGGGCGATGGCGTCGATCTCGCCGGCTAGGCGTGCGGGGCTTGCGGTCTCGCGCATGGGCGCGAAGCGGAAGATGTTTTCGACGCACAGCGTCACCCCGGCGCGGCCGGCGCGGTCGCCGGCGCGCTTCAAGGCTTCGCGCTGGCGCGAATAGGCGACGGCGAAGGTTTCGTCGGCATCCCGCACACATCCCGAATGAATGACGAGATGGACTGCTTCGAGGGCCTGAGCCACTGAGATGGAAGCGTCCAGCAGGGCGGTGTGCGCGCCGATGCGCGCCGGGCCTTCCATGAGGTTGATGGCGAGGGGACCGTGGACCGTATAGCCGAAGGGACGCCCCCTCGTGAGCCGCACCAAGCACTCCAGCCGGTCTGTCATGACCTGACCGCCTGCCACCAGCGTCCAGCAGAAAATGGGCAGCTCGACGAAATCGACACCGAGGGCTTCCGCTTCGTCAAGCTTCTGCGTGAGATCGGCAAAATCCGGGCTTCCGGAGCGCAAGGAATATCCGATGCCGCGGACCGTGCGGGCGAGGGGGGTCTTGTCCATGGTGCCGGTCTCCTGGGGCCGCAGCCGAAATCGATGAGCCGGCACTTTGCCGGGACTGTCTGAAGTCTATGTGTCACGCTCCAGCTTAGGGCAATTTTCGATTTTGCTGCATTGCAATCCCATTGGGAATGCTCTGGCTCTCGATCTTTAGAAAGGGTCTGATCGCTCTGTGGCTCCCCGTCCGATCCAACCGCGGAGGCAAGTCCCTCAAAGGGCCACCGCAGCCTGCAGGGCCCGCACATCCCGCGCGAGGGTCATCGGATCGAAGGGCTTGCCGATCACGCCGATGGCGCCGAGGTCCTTGAATTGGGCGATCTCGTGGGACTGGGTGCGGGCGGTAACGAAAATCACCGGTATGGCGGGCGTCAGGCCGAGATCCTTCAGCGCGGCGAAGGTCGTGCGGCCATCCATCTGGGGCATCATCACGTCCAGAAGAATAAGGTCGAGCCCACCCTGGCGCGCGCGCTCCAGCGCCGCCTGTCCCGAAGCCGCAGTTTCCACCGCCATGTCGGGATCGAGACCGAGGGACAGGCTGACGATTTCGCGGATGTCCGCGTCGTCGTCCACATAAAGCACACGTAAGGTCATGTTGGCTCCCGCGCCGGCGCTTGCGCGTCCGGGATTTGCTGTTGGGTCCCAAGGCCGGCAAAAGCACCGAGCGCCCCGTTTCCGGACCCGCCGCGACTGAGCAGGTCGGCGAGCCGGCGTGCCGTCTCCGGGTCCCGGTCCGCCGCCGAGCATCCCGCAACCGGCGGCAGCGCACCGGGCGGCTCGCGCAAGATCGCTTCGAGATCGTCCGCGGACAAGGCCGGATCGTCGAACTGGATGATGAGCCTGTCGCAGGTCTTTAACGCGAGGGCGGCCCGCGCCTCGGCGAAGCTCGCGGCGGGGATGACCTCGGCCCATCCACGCGCCGCCTCGGCCAGCGCGCGCCGCGCCGGAGCGGAGGGGCACAGATGCAGCAGAACCGGGGTCCGGTCGCCGCAGTCCGCCAAGGCCGCCACGCGCGCCCGGTCGGGCGGGGAGTCCAGCCAGCCCGCGAGCGGCAGGGCGCACGGCCCTCCCGTTCCCAGCGCCACCAGCGCCAAGGGGGTGTGGCGGGTGCGCTCGGCGCGCCGCAGCGAGCGGACGAGAGACAGGCCGTCACGGTCGCGCAGCAGCGGCGCGACGAGGATCGCGCGATAGGCGCGCAACACCGAGCGGCCCTCGCATTCGGCTGCGGTCTCGGCCCGCTCGGCCGCAAGGCCCGCCGGCCCGAGCGCGGACAGGAGGGCGCGAGCCCGCTCGCCATCGCTGTCCACCAGCAGGAGGGTCCCGGCTTCAGAGCGCGGCGGCGCAGGCGTGCTCGCGCGCCAGGCCGGCAGGTCCACTTGGAAGGTGGTGCCGAGCCCCACCTTGCTCTCGAAGGAAATCTGCCCGCCATGGCGGTCAACGATTTCCTTGACGATGGCAAGCCCGAGCCCCGTTCCGCCCCGCTGCCGCGTGTCGGTGGTGTCGGCTTGGGCGAAGCGGGTGAACATGAGGGGGCGGAAGGATTCCGGAATGCCGGTGCCGAAATCCTGCACGCAAACGCGCACGCGGTCCTCGCGCCGCTCCACGGACAGGATCACCACCCCCTCGGCGGGCGAGAATTTTACCGCATTGGAAATGAGATTGGTGAGAACCTGGATGAGCCGGTCCTGGTCGCCGATGACCGCGAGGTCCGCCGGGCTCGCCTGGAGCGAGAGGCGGACGCCCTGTTCGGCGGCAAACCCCGTATTCTGCTCGATGGCGAGCCGCGCCACCTCCTGCATGTCGACCGGCTCGCGGGCGAAGGTGATGGCGGCGGACTGCATCTTTTGAATGTCGAGGATGTCGTTCACCAGCCGCACGAGGCGGCGGCTATTCTCATGGGCGATGGAGACGAGCCGCCGCGCGGCGGGCGGCAATTCCCCGGCTGCCCCGCCATTCAGCAGGCCGAGCGAGCCCGCGATGGAGGTGAGCGGGGTGCGCAATTCGTGGCTCACTGTGGAGACGAATTCGTTCTTCAGTATTTCCGCGCGCTTGCGCTCGGAGATGTCGTGCAGGATCGCCACCAACTGATGGCCGCCGCTCGCCTCCATCCGACCCACCACCACGTCCACGGGCAGGGGCGAGCCGTCTTTCCGGCGGCCGGTGAATTCGCGCGCCGCCGCCCCGTCCGCCGCGAGAGCCGCCAATTGCTCCAGCATGCTGGCCGCCGCCTCGTTCCCCTGGTCCGAATCGCCGAACAGGCGGGAGACGGGCGCGCCGCCAAGCTCGCCCTCCGACCAGCCGAACATGCGCGCGGTGGCGGGATTGGCGGTCTCGATCAGGCCCTTTTCGTTGATGGTGACGATGGCGTCCATGGCGCTTGCAAGGGTGGCGCGGTGGCGCGCCAGCGTATCCGCGAGCACCTGCTCGGCCCGCCGCCGGCCGACCAGATGGGTGATCATCACCAGCGACGCGCCCACCACCACGGCGATGGCGGCGGACAGGAGCAGAAGCAGGGTGTGCTTGGTCCTCTGGCTGGCGAGGCGTACCTGGAGGGTCTGCTGCTCCGCTGCAGCGACCTCGGCGGTGGAGATATCCGAGACGATGTCGCGGATGCGGTCCATCAGCACTTTGCCGCGCCGCGCTTCCATGACGTTGGAGGCCGCGAGCCCACCCTGCCGGTTGCGCGTTTCCGCCATTTCCAGCAGCAGCCGGATCTCGCGCTCGGCATAAAGGCTGAGCTCGCTCAGCGCGACGGAATGCTCCGGACGCGCCCAGGCCAGGGTGCTCAGGGCCTCGATCTCGCGCCGGACCCGGTCCTGCGCGGCATCGAGAGGGGCAAGAAATTCCTCTCGGCCAGTGACCACATAGCCGAGCGTCCCGCTCTCGGCGCTCAAAAGGTCCTCGAAGATGCGCTGAAGGTGGTCCCGGATCTGGGAGGAATAGATGAGTTCTTCGCGCAGACGGTTGGAGGAGGCGAATTCGCGGAAGCTCGCAAACCCGACCGCCAGAACGATGGCGACGGCGATGCCTGCGCTGAGGATGCCGATGACGAGCACGCGGCCGATGCCGCGCCGTCGTGTCCGCCGCTCGCGGCCGGGCTTCGGTGCAGCCGCGCGCGGACGGGGGGCAGCCTCCACCTCCCGGATCGGTGTGTCTGTCATCTGCGCGGTCCCGCATGCGCCATGGCGCAGCCCCTGATGTCGTTCGATCCTCTCCCGCCTTCCGCTCCCGGGCGGACGCCACAATCCGGACGGCGGAGACGGAGCGCGCCATCCTCCGCCCCGGACAGGGGGTCGGCCGAAAGGGAAACACTGAAAAAGAATGTTTTGCGAGCCGGCGCCCGCGTCGATTGAAAATCAGCCGGCCGCGAACCGGCCCGTATTCGCGACCTTTGCCGACGACCTGCGCCAAAAAGCGCAAAAACGGGTCGATCGCGCCGGCGCATCGGCGGACACAAGCACCAATCTAGACCGGAAGGCGCAAATGAAGCTCCCACCGTGTGCCGGCCCGCTGAACGCGCAGGTCGGGCGTCAGCTTTGAAATAAGGAACCCGGTCAATTGCGCGGCGCGGTTGGGGTCCTCAAGCAACTCCTCGGCTGTCGGCGGACGATTGGCGAGCGGCGGGGCCACCCCTTCGTACCGCAGGATGATATCGAAGAGGAGGTCATTGTAGCTTGTGGCCACCTCGATGGAGGGATGGCCGGAATCGACCAGGTCGCGACCGATCAGGTCGATGGCCTGCCAGGCCACGAAGGCCCCCCGCTGGACCACATCGGTACGCGCGCCCCATCGCGCGCCTTCCGCTTCGATGAAGCTCGCCACCTCGTCGTGGCTCGCCTCGCCCGGCGTGAACTGGCGCACCACGCGGCGCGTCACGCCGATGCGAAACAGCGCCAGCAGGCAGACGGTGACCAGAACGGAGACGGCGAAGGAGGAGAAGGTGACGAAGCGCAGTTCCGGCGCCCGGCCCTCCAGCAGGTGGCGGATCGGCTCATAGGCGATGGCGGTGACGAAGCCCATGCCGATGGCAAGCACCTTGCGGGCATCCAGCACCCGGCTCGCCACCAATTGCAGGCCGTTGACGGTGGTGAAGGTGGAGAGGAACAGAAACAGCGCGCCGGTAACCGAGTCCGGCATGAGGAACCAGAACCCCATGACCTTCGGCACGAAGGAAAACAGGATCAGCAGACCGCCGGTCCAGAACGCAAGGGTGCGGGCGGTGCAGCCGGAGGCGGCGGCCAGCGCCACCGCGCCGCCCGACGCGACCATGGGCAATGCGTTGATACCGGCGGCGAGCAGGTGCATCACCCCTTCCGCGCGGATGCCGCGACCGATGGAAAGGAGATCGGGGGCCTTCCAGTCCCGGTCGTTGTTGCGCTGGGCGATCGTCTGCACGCCCATCGAGGTGAGCGCGAAGACGAAGCCGGTGACGGCGAAGGGGACGATGGCGCCCGCATCCAGCGACCAGCCAAACAGAGGCAGGGAAGGAAAATTCACCCAGGTCGCGGCGTTGAACTGGGCCACGTCGAACGGGTCGAGCTGGCCGAGCAGCGCGCTCACCGTGAGCCCGGCGGCGAGGCCGATGAGATTGGTGAAGAGCCGCAGCCGGTGGCGCACATAGACATGCAGAATGACCAGCGTCGCCAGTGTGAAGGCGGCGATGCCGAGATGCATGGCCGCTGTGCTGTGGCCGGTCGGAACGTCCAGGATGAGGACCAGACCCTGCTGGCCGAGCCCGACGCCGATGAGGAACACGGCGAGCCCCGCCACCTCCACCGTGAAGATGCCGCGCAGGCGGTAGATGACGAAGGAAAAAACGATCTGGGAGAGGCCGACCACGCCGACCATGGTGAAGTTCTGCGCGAGCGTCAGGCCCTCTGAGGAGGCATAGAGCAAGGCAGGAATGGCGGCGGTGGTGCATTGGAGCGGGTAGAAAAGGCCTGCGCCAAGGCCGAACCGGCCGAAACCCTGAAGCAGCGTGACCACGCCCGCGCAAAACAGCGTGGTCGCCGTGAGGGACAGATACATCCCGGTTTCGAGCCCGAGGCGCGACGCCGCAAGGCCCGGCACGCCGAGCAACGCGGCAAGGAACGCCACCTGCTGCAACGCAGCCGGGAACGCCACCCGCGCCGGCGGGAGGTCGTTCACGCCATAGACGAGGCCTTCGGGCTTGCGCATGCCCGCTCCGTCAGGTGACGGGCATCAGAGGGGCGCCGGGCTTGTCGGTGACCCAGAGATCGCCGCTGTCCAGATCGAACCACCAGCCATGGAGCTGGAGCGTTCCGGCTTCCACCCGCTCGCGCACCCAGGGATAGGTCATGAGATTGTCGAGCGAGCCGAGAATCGAGGCCCGCTCCGCGAGGAAGGGAAATTCTTTCAGGTTTTCCAACGGCATGGCCCGCTTGCCGCCTTCCACTGCCTCGTCGGGGATATAGAGGCGGCTGGCCTGGAGGGCCATTTCCACCCAGGGGCCAACGAATTCGCGCGGCGGGCGCTCGCCCCCGGCGGTGGAGAGCATCGCCTTGATGCCTCCGCAATGGGCATGGCCCAGAACCACGATGTGATCCACCTTCAGGTCGCGCACCGCATATTCCAGCGCCGCCCCCGTGCCGTGGAGGCCGTCGTCCGGCGCATAAGCGGGGACAAGGTTCGCGACATTGCGCACCACGAACAGCTCGCCGGGCTCGGCGCCCGACAAGATGGCCGGATCGACGCGCGAATCGGAGCACGAGATCATCAAGGTGGCCGGCGCCTGGCCCTTCTCGGCGAGCTGCGTCATCAGCGATGGCGCCTGCTCGTAGAAGCGCGCCTTGAAGCGCCGCACCCCGTCTACCAGGTGATGAATGTCCCGGCAGGCGTCGGAATGGTGATGGGTATGGGAATGTTCGGTCTCGTCAGTCACCGGCAACTCCTGCGATGAGTGTCTGCGGCTGGCGTCCGGCATGCAGGGGCAGGCGACGCAATCTCTGCGTAGCGGAAATGTCCTGCCGCGAAAAGGGGATGAATTCGGATCGGAAACGAAACAGGCGCCCCGGAGGGCGCCTGTCTGTGTCGAACCCTGTATCGACCCCTTGGGTCCTCAGCGGCGGAAGCCGCCACCGCCGAAGCGCTCGCCGCCGCCATAACCCCCGCCGTAAGAGCGCTGGTCGGACCACGAGCGCGCCTGCCGCTCGGAATCGAGCTGCTGGGTGTTGTAGGAGCGGTCCACCGGCTGCCAGCCGCTGGAGGTCGCCCGGTTCCACTGGCCGTTATTGTGCTGGTAAACGTTGCCGTCGTGGTCGGTGTAGACGTTGCCATTGTTCCAGGCGACCGAGTTTCCGGTGCGCTGGTTGGTGGCGACGCCCTTGCTGTCCACGCTCACCTGACCATTCTCGCGGCTGACCGAGGTGCTGGAGGCATGGGCCGTGCCGGTGGTGGGATTTGCGCCTGCCGAGGCGCGGTTGGCGTCGAAATTCCCGGTATAGGCATTGCCCGTCACCGAGGCGCTGGAGGCGCCCCGCGCGCCGGTATAGGGATTGTACCGGCTGGTATCGCGGGCGCCGGCATAATTGCCGGTATAGGGGTTGAACGCGCCGGCCTCGCGGCCCGCGACATCGGTGCCCCGCGCCGTGGTGCCATAGCCCGAGCGCGCGCCCCATTCCGTGCCGTTCCAGGTGGTGCCCCAGGCCTGGTTTACGGTGGCGGACCCGCCCCACCGACCATATATGTTGGTCTGGTTCACGTTGGTGTAGCCCCAGTGGCCGTAGGGCGCCGCGCCCCAATAGGGGCCCCAATAGGGGCTGGCTGCCGCGCCCCAGGCCCAGCCGGCGGCGAAGCCGAAGCCGAAGCCCACGGTGGAGCCCAGGGCGAAGCCCGCGCCATAGCCATAGGTGGCCGGGCAGGCGTACCAGTAGTTCACGCCCGCATAGCCGGTGCAGCTATAGCCGGTTCCATAGACCACCGTGCCGCCGGGAGCGACGATGACGCCCATATAACCGGGTGTGTAGCCGACCACGACCGTTTCGGGCTGCACCGAATAGACCCGGACATAAGTCACGTAATGGACCGGCGAGGCGACCGGGATGGTATAGATCACCGGCGGCACTTCGGTCGCGACCACCCAGGGTCCGGTCGCCGCGCGCGCCATGAACCACACGCCGTTGACCACGACGTAATAGCTCTGCGGCGACACCATGATCACCGGATAGGGGGTGTTCACCGCATATTTCAGCGGCGTTCCCTCGATCGCGACGAATTGGGGCGCGCCGCCCGAATAGGTGACGTTGGTCGAGGTGCTGCGCTTCACGGTCGAGGTCTGGGGAATTGTGGCGGCGATGGCCGCTTCCTTCGCCTCCGGGGTGCCGGCCACGGAGACCAGCACATTGGCCTGCGGGTCCTGCGGCGAGATCTTCGAGAAATCGGCCGGCAGCGCGTCGGAGGCGACGAAGGTCCAGGGGCCGTCCGTGCTGGTGGATTTGAACCAGCGGCCGGAGATCAGCACATAGAAGGTGTTGGTGGCGGTCTCCATGAAGACCGCATGATCGGCATTCTTCATGGTGAGCAATTGGGTGCCGGACACTGGCAGCATCTGGGGCTGGCCGTTGGTCTGGATCAGTTCCGTCGGAACCAGCGACACCAGAATGGCGGGCGGGGGCACGACGGGCTTGCCGTCCTTGTTGAGGAGCGGGTCCGGCTGGATCTGCTTGGTGGCAAGCTCGGCCGCCTTCAGCAGGTCCGGCACGGGATTGGGGTTGACCACCCAGGTCCCGGTCAGCTGACCGCTCTGGTACCACGCGCCTGCCGCCTGGAGATGAAAGACGCCGTTGGAATCGTGGAGGATCAGCGCGCGCGTGTTGATGACCCGCTGAAAGGTGGGCGCGCCCTCCACCGAGCGCATGGTGGGCTCGCCGGAAACCGGCACGAGGATCGTCGCCGTGTCGGCGAAGACGATGCGCGGGGGAGCATTGTCGACCGGCTGGGTGCGCAGCTCCGCGAGCTTCTGGTTCACGGCATAGCTCGCCTGCAACTGGTCGAGGCGCGCCGTGAGGCCGGTTTTCGGCAGGCGCTGCTCGATGGCAGCCTTCACCATCGCGGCCTTGTCCGGCGCGGTGACCACTTCCACCTTGTCCACATTGATGTTGGTCAGCTGAACGAGGCCGGCGGCCTTGTCGATGGTGGCCTTGGCGACGAAATGCGCGAAGCCGTAGGCCGGCGTGCCGTTCTTCGGTCCAATGGCGAGGGCGGCGCGGCCGGAGATGCTATCGCCGTCCCAGGTCTCGATCTGCGGCTGGTAGAGTTCCAGCCGGTTGTCGCCCATGTCGAAATCGCGTGGCCAGGTCGTGTTTGCAGCGCCGATCGGCGCGTTCTGCTGGCCTTGCGCGGCCGGCTGCTGGCCGTAGGCGGCTGGCGATAGGACCAGGCCGGTAATGGTGAGCGCGAGGATTGCGCTCCGGCTCATGGACGATGCCAAGTCCATCCTTCTTCTCCCTGATGATCGCCCCCGATCGTGCGAAGCTCTAGCACTAAACCGTGGCCGCCGCAGCGTGATGACATGCGGCAGAGAGAAAACGTTTTGGCCTGAAACCCCCGTGAATCAAGGGATTGTGGCGCTCCCTTGTCAGCATGGCGCCGAAGCGATGGCGATAGCGGTGGCGAGGGAGTGGAAGGGGCGCTGCCCCTCCCTTCGCGCTCAGCGGCGATGCTCTCCCCCGCCATGACTGTGCTCGGCATGGTGCGCAGTGCCTTCGTGTGCATCGCCCCGGCGTTCATGACCCCCGCCGCGCTCTTCCTGGCCCCCGCGATTTTCTTGGCCCCCGCGATTGCCTCCGCCCCGGTCCGCGTCGCCGCTGCCGCGTGCTTCGTCCGCGTGCTGCCCATCGTTGCGTTGTGCATCTTGGCGCTGGGCATCTTGGCGCTGCGCGTCATCACGCTGAACGCCTTGGCCCTGCTGGTTGCGTTCCGCCTCCGGGCGGCTTGCGTCTCGCCCGCTGGTGTCGTTGGTACCGGCGGTTCCACCTGAACCGGAACCTGCGCGTCCGGGGCCAAGCGCGCCTTTGTCGCCCATCCCATCGGGGCTGCCCGCGCGTCCTGGGCCAAGTGCGCCCTTGTCGCCGGATGCGCCCGCGCCGGAATTGGCACCCGTGCCGCCCGGTACCGGCCGCGCCGGGCCGGAGCCCTGCTGCGCGTTCGGCCGATTTCCCGCGTCACCCGGCTCAGCGCGCTGCGGACCGCTGCCTGGATTCGTCTTTGCGCCCGGCCCGCCGGTCGGGCCCTTGCCTTGTTGCTGCGGATTGCCGGTCGTGCCGCGATCTCCGTCCGGGCGCTGGCCGTTGTTGGCGCCGTTGCGGTTGTCGGGGCCTCTGTCGGCGCCCCTGTTGTCGGTGTTCCGGTTGTTGTCCTGAGTGTTGTTGTTTCTGTTGTTGTTATTGGTATTGTTATCGTTCGAGTTTCGATTGTCGAAATTGCGGTCGTTATTGTAATTATTGATGGTCGTATTGTTGTTGATGGTCGTGTTGTGGAAGGAATTCACGTTGACGTGCTGGGACATATAGCTGCCGCCATAGGCGCTGAAGCCCCCGAAACCGGCCCCATAGCCGCCGATACCGACACCCACCGAGACGCCACCCGCGCCAAAGCCCACTCCCACGCCGCCCCACGCGCCGTGCGACCAGGCGGACACGCCGATTGCGGCTCCGCCCCAACTCGTTCCCACGCCGACCGCCCCACCCCAGCGCCCGTAGATATTGGCGCCGCCCACATCGGCAAAGCCCCAGCCGCGCCCATAGGGAGTCGCCCCGGCATAGGGTCCCCAATGGGGCGCCACGCCCGCGCCCCAGGACCAGCCAGGCGAGAAGCCGTAGCCGAAGCCCCGCGCGCCGATGGCGAAGCCCGCGCCGACCCCATAGGTGCTGGGCGGCGCGATCCACCGGCTGCCGGCAAAGCCGGAATAGGAATA
>JASBUY010000206.1 GCA_030147645.1 Aquabacter sp.
TTCCGGTATCCACCGACATCGCCTCGGAGTTCCGCTATCGCGAAACGCCCCTCACTGGGGGCGGTGTCACCATCGTCATCTCGCAGTCCGGCGAAACGGCGGATACGCTCGCGTCTCTGCGCTATGCGAAGGAACAGGGTCAGAAGACCATCGCGGTCGTGAATGTCCCCACCTCGACCATCGCGCGCGAGGCCGATCTGGTTCTGCCAACCTTGGCGGGACCGGAAATCGGCGTGGCCTCCACGAAGGCCTTCACCTGCCAGCTGGCCACCCTGGCCTGCCTCGCCGTCGCCCTAGGTCGCGCCCGTGGCCATCTCTCGGCGGAGGATGAAAACCGGCTTGTGCATGCCATGGTCGAAGTGCCCCGTCTCATGACGGAGGCCCTGAAGCTCAGCCCCGAGATCGAATTGCTGGCCCGCACGCTCTCCAAGGCGCGAGACGTGCTCTATCTCGGCCGAGGGACCAATTATCCCTTGGCGCTGGAAGGCGCGCTGAAGCTGAAGGAGATTTCCTACATTCACGCCGAGGGCTATGCCGCCGGCGAGCTGAAGCATGGTCCCATCGCCCTCATCGACGAGACCATGCCGGTGGTTGTGATTGCGCCACATGACCGCATTTTCGAGAAGACCGTTTCCAACATGGAGGAAGTGGCCGCTCGCGGGGGGAGAATCATTCTTGTCACGGATCCGAAGGGCGCCGCTGCGGCTCCGGTGGACGCCGTGCAAAAGCTGATCCTTCCGGAAATGCCGGCAACCGTTGCGCCCCTGGTCTATTCCATCCCGGTTCAGCTCATCGCCTACCACACGGCGGTTCTCATGGGGACGGACGTCGACCAGCCGCGCAATCTCGCCAAGTCGGTCACGGTCGAGTGACCAGGCAAGGCCGGCCACAAAGGCGGTCGGCCTTGCCTCTTATACATCGTGCAAATTTATGGGACGGGCGTCTTAGAACGTGCGCATCAATTCCCTCTAGTGAGAGGGGCGCGTGACCATGAAGAGCGCGAGGAGCGCGAACAGGATCCCGAGGCCGATCAGGACCGGGAGGGGCGCTCCGAAATACCAGGAGCCGGTCCACGTTCCGACAAAGCTGCTGAGGGCCAGGAGCTTCACCGGGAGGGGAATGGCGCCCGTCTCCTGCCAACGTTTGACGCTCGGGCCGAGATAGCGGTTGTTCAGCAGCCACGCTTCAAAGCGCGGCGATGTGCGGGCGAAGCACCAGGCGGCGAGAATGAGGAAGACCGTGCCGGGAAGCATCGGCACCACCATCCCGATGGCGCCGATGACCAAGAAAATACACCCTGCGGCAAACAGGGTCTGGCGCCAAATCCGTTTCATCTCAACCCGCAGATAGAAAGCGCATGGCCGCATCCCGGCCGTGCAGATAGAGCAGCAATCGCGCCGCGTCGCCGTGTTCCGCGGCAAGACGAGCGTCTAGTGAGAGAATCTGAGCCGCCCGTGTCCGCGCCTCGGTCAGCAAAGGGACGTGGACGTCCATGCGGGCGAGGGTGAAGCCCGGAAAGCCGCTTTGCCGGGTGCCGAGCACGTCCCCTTCGCCGCGCAGGCGCAGATCCTCCTCGGCGATGGCAAACCCGTCGTCGCTGGCCCGCATCATCGCAAGCCGCGCCTTCGCGATCTCCCCAAGCGGTGCGCGATACAGCAGCAGGCAGGTGGAGGGCTTGTCGCCGCGTCCCACGCGGCCGCGAAGCTGGTGCAATTGTGCCAGTCCAAAGCGCTCCGCGTGTTCGATCACCATTAGCGTGGCATTGGGGACATTCACGCCGACCTCCACGACCGTGGTCGCGACCAGGATGCGCGCCTCGCCCGACGAGAACCGGGCCATGGCCGCGTCCTTTTCGCCGGCCGCCAGGCGGCCATGCACCAAAGCGACGCGCGCGCCGAACCGCTCCTGGAGCGCGGCGAAGCGGTCGGTGGCGGTGGCGAGGTCCGTATGCTCGCTTTCTTCCACCAGCGGACAGATCCAATAGACCTGCGCACCGCCGGCAAGCGCCCGGCCTACCGCCTCGGTTGTTTCCTCCAGCCGGTCGAGGGACACGGCGCGGGTGTCGATCTTCTGCCGGCCGGGCGGCTTCTCCCGCAATTCCGAAAGGGCCATGTCCCCGAACAGGGTGAGGATGAGCGTGCGGGGAATAGGCGTGGCCGTCATCAGCAAGAGGTCGGCGGTTTCGCCCTTTCGGGACAGCGCAAGACGCTGCTCCACGCCGAACCGGTGCTGCTCGTCCACGATGGCCAGTGCCAGGTCGCGGAAGACCACATCGGGCTGGATCACCGCATGGGTGCCGATGAGCAGGTCGATATGTCCGCTGGCGAGGTCCGAGAGGAGGGTGGCGCGCGGGCGTCCTTTTTCGCGCCCCGTCAGCAGAGCGCAGCGCAGGCCGGCAGCCGCCGCTAATGGGGCGATCGTCTCATGATGCTGGCGCGCCAAGACTTCGGTCGGCGCCATCAGCGCGGCCTGTCGGCCCGCTTCCGCGACACAGCCGGCCGCCATCAATGCCACGATGGTCTTGCCGGACCCCACATCGCCTTGCAGCAGCCGCAGCATCCGCTTTTCCGACCCAATGTCGACCCGGATGTCGGCAATGGCTGCGCGCTGCGCGGCGGTCAGGGCGAAGGGGAGGGCGGTTTCGATCTTGCTTATGAGACGTCCGTCGCCCGTGGTCGCCTGCCCGCCGACGGCAGTTTGTTGCGCGCGGGTCAGGGCGAGGGTCAATTGGTGCGCGTAGAGTTCCTCGAAGGCGAGACGCTGCCACGCGGGCCCTGCGACTGCGATATCCGCGAGCCTTTGGGGGCGGTGAATGCGCTCCAGCGCCTGCTTGAATGTGGGCCAGCCCTTTTCCACGACCAGATCGGGAGGCAGGGTCTCCGGCAGATCAGGAAGACGGCCGAGCGCTGCATCCATGGCGCGGCGCAACTGGCCGCTGCCGAGCCCCTCCACAAGGGGATAAACCGGCTCGATGGGCGGCAGCCGCGCCAGTCCCGCCGCATCGAGGATGCGGTCCGGATGGGTCATCTGCCGCATGCCGTCATAAAGGGTGATCCGCCCGCACAGCCAGCGCGTGGCACCCACCGGAAGCATCCGCTCCAGCACGGCGGCGTCCAGATGGAAATGCACCAGCGTCAGATCGCCGGTGCCGTCGCTGACCAGGGTCCGATGAGGCGCCCGCCGACCTGGGGGCGCGGGAAAATGAGCTTCCACACGCACTTCGACCGTAACGTCGGTGTCCGGCACCGCTTCGGCGAGGGTGGGGCGCGCTCTGCGGTCCACGAAACCCGAGGGCAGGTGGAACAGAAGGTCCAGCACGCGCGGCGGTTCGCGATCCAGCAGGCGCGCGAACGGGCGCTCCATCTTGGGGCCGATACCCTTCAGGCTTGTCAGCGGGGCAAAGAGGGGATCGAGCAAAGCGGGGCGCATGCGCCGGCAAGGTGACGAAGGAGGGTCGCATCCGCAAGCCCCGCGCTCCGCGCCACCCGCTGGTTGGAGGATTTCTGGTAAAGTGGGGGCGCGCCAGTGCGCGACGGCGAGGACCATGACGCAGATCCATCCGCAGGAAACCGAGCGCGCCGCCTTCGTCAAATCGCTGCGCCATAAGGGCGCGGCCGGCGAGTCCGTGTTGCATGCCATGAGCCTCGTGCCGCGCGAATTGTTCGTCGATCCCGCGCTCCGCGCCCACGCCCATGACGACGTGGCATTGCCCATCGCCTGCGGCCAGACCATGTCCCAGCCGAGTCTGGTCGCTCAGATGACCGAGGCGCTTGGCGTCACCGCGACCCATCGCGTGTTGGAGGTGGGCACCGGTTCCGGCTATCAGGCCGCTTTGCTCTCGCATCTTGCCGCGGAAGTTGTAACCCTCGATCGATATCGGACCCTCGTGTCCGAAGCGGTGGCTCGCTTCCAGGTCCTGGGATTGCGAAACGTCACAGCCTTCGTCGCGGATGGTCGCATCGGCATGCCTGCGCGCGCACCCTTCGACCGCATCATGATCACCGCCGCGACCGGCGAAGTGCCGCGCGCCTTGTTCGACCAGTTGCGCATCGACGGCATCCTGGTGGCGCCGGTCGGCGAACCTTCCGCCATCCAGACGTTGACGCGATTTCAGAAGGGGGTCGGCGGGGTGACCGAGACACGCCTGATGGATGTGCGGTTCGTTCCGCTGCTCGAAGGGGTATCCGCGACTTTGTGACCGCAAGAGATACGCCTGGAATTGCGTGTCCGTCCGCCCTCGGCTATCGACCTTTGACTGGGACCGAGGAGCGTCCGGATGAGAGGGCCGTCGGCCATCCTTATGTGCCTTGCCGGCGCCCTGCTTCTGGCAGGCTGCGCGAGCCGCCCTGCGGGAATTCTGATCCCCGTTCAGGCCAGCGTTCCCGGCGCAAGTTCGGTCCAGATGATCGTCGCGACGACGCGCGCCCCCGTGAAGGGCGGTGATCTATACGGCGGTGAGCGGGCACGCGAGCCGGGCTTTGCCGAGATCACCGTCTCGATTCCGCCGGACGG
Organism: Aquabacter sp.; assembly: GCA_030147645.1. Taxonomy (GTDB): domain Bacteria; phylum Pseudomonadota; class Alphaproteobacteria; order Rhizobiales; family Xanthobacteraceae; genus Aquabacter. The sequence goes on from JASBUY010000206.1 coordinate 4,513, forward strand.
GTCGCGCACGGTGGGTGAGGTCCAATGGCCGCGAAGCGTGCCCGGCAATCCGCAGACGGATTTCGTCACCACCGAAGCGGACATCGTCACGCAGAAGCAGGCCGAAACCTGGTTCAACCAGCGCGTCCGGGCCACGCCCGGCCGACGCGCCCTGGTCTTCATTCACGGCTATAACAACCGCTTCGAGGATGCCGTTTTCAGGTTTGCCCAGATCGTTCATGATTCAGGCGCCGACGTCGTCCCTGTCCTCTTCACCTGGCCCTCGCGGGGCAGCCTCCTGGCCTATGGCTATGACCGCGAAAGCGCCTCTTACTCCCGCGATGCGCTGGAGCGGCTGCTGACGTTCATGGCCAAGGACCCGAGCGTGGGCGAGATCTCTATCCTCGCGCATTCCATGGGCAATTGGGTGACGATGGAAGCGCTCCGGCAGATGGCAATCCGCAACGGCCGAATCCTTCCCAAGATCAAGACCGTCATGCTCGCGGCGCCCGATGTGGACGTGGACATTTTCGGCACGCAACTGGCCGATATCGGCGCCAACCGCCCGAGTTTCACCCTCTTTGTCTCCCAGGACGACCGCGCGCTCCAGGTCTCTCAGCGCGTCTGGGGCTCCAGGGCGCGCCTCGGGCAGGTGGACCCCAATGCCGAGCCCTACCGGTCTCAGTTCGAGGCCGAGAAGATCACGGTCATCGACCTTACGAAGCTGAATACCGGCGATCGGCTGAATCACGGCAAATTCGCCGAAAGCCCGGACGTTGTGCGGATGATCGGCGCTCGGCTTGCCGCAGGCCAGACCTTGACCGATGGGCGCGAAGGCGTGGGAGACCGGATCATTCAGGTGACCAGCGGTGCGGCTGCCAGCATCGGAACGGCTGCGGGCGTCGTCATCTCGGCGCCAGTGGCCGTCATCGATCCGTCTTCCCGCGAGAATTTCGGCGCCCAGGTGGAGCAATTGGGGACGACGGTAAGCGGAACGGCCACCTCGACCGGAAACCTCCTGACCACGCCGCCCAAGCTCAATCCTTGAGCCCAAGTCTGTGTTGCGAAAATGTCGCAAGCGAGCGGCAAATGTCAGCAATTTCGCCACATTTAAGCGGGTGTTTACCCCCGCCCGCTTAACTGGCCGCAGTTCGTATCGTGCGAGTGCGGTGACATGCTTCCTTCCTGCAAGTCCCTCGGGTCCAGCGCTTTGGTGAAGCTTGCCGCTGTCGGTCTGGCATCGGCAGCCTTGGCTGGCTGCAGCTCGGATTCCGCGCGCCTCGCCTCCCTCTCCAGTCCCTATCCGGCCTCGACGCAGGGCTCGTCGGAGGTGACCGGCTCGCTCGGTGCCGCGCCCACCGCCAGGGTTGAGTCGGCGCCCATCGGTGCGCCCTATCAGTCGGCGCAGCTTCCCCCGGTCGCCGCTCCCAGCGGCCCTCCGGTCGCCTATGCGCCAACGGCGGCGCCGTCCGAGCCTCCTTATGCGTCGGCAGTCCATGCTGCCCCGGCCCGCCCGGCGGGCGCGACCCATGTGGTGGTCGGCGGCGAGACGCTGACGTCCATCGCGCGAAGCTATGGCATGACAACGGCGCAGCTCGCGTCCACCAACGGCATTTCTCCTGACGCGCCCCTGCGCATCGGCCAGAATTTGATCGTGCCTCCGGCAGCCGCCGGCAATCTTGCGGCGGCTCCCGCGCCGCGCAGCGTCACGCCTGCCGTGGTCGCCGCCCCGGTCGCGCCGCCCGCCGCAAAGCCCGCGCCCATGGTGGCTGCTGCGCCTCCTCCGGCCGCGCCGGCTCCCGTGGCGTCGGCTCCCAAGCCTGCGGCTCAGGCCTCGGCGTCTGTGGCTCCGGCCGCTGCTGCGCCGACCATGGCGGTCGCCACGGCCGCTCCGGCAACCAGCGCCACGCCCGCCGCCGGTTCGAAGACCGCGTCGGGCAAGCCGGCTGCACCCGCCGCTGCGGCTGCAGAAGAGGTTGACGACGCGCCCCGCACGGGCGGCTCGGGACCGCAATTCCGGGCCCCGGTTCGCGGGCGGGTTATTTCGACCTTTGGGCCGAAGCCGGGCGGAACCCGCAATGACGGCGTGAACTTCGCCGTGCCGGAAGGCACCAGCGTGCGCGCGGCTGAGGACGGCACGGTGGCCTATGCGGGCAACGAGCTGAAGGGATACGGCAATCTGGTGCTCATCAAGCACGCTGACGGATATGTCACGGCGTATGCTCACAACAGCGAACTGATGGTGAAGCGCGGCGATACCGTTCGGCGCGGCCAGATCGTCGCCAAGGCCGGTCAGAGCGGCGGGGTCGCGACGCCCCAGCTGCACTTCGAGATCCGCAAGGGGTCTCAGCCGGTCGACCCGAGCCAGTATGTGGCGGGTCTGTGATCTGAATTGCCGACCAAGACCGAAACAAAAAGAGCCCGGCGTCGACGACGTCGGGCTCTTTTGCGTTCTGGGCCGCCGTTTCGGATTGGCCGAGTTGGCTCGCAGCCGACTTCAAGACCTCGTTCCAGGATCCTGACCGACATGCATAAAACGAAAAAGGCGCCCGAAGGGGCGCCTTTTCATGTCTCACGCGCGGGGCGCAGGATCACTTGATCTTGGTCTCGCGGAACTCGACATGCTTGCGGACCACGGGATCGTACTTCTTGAGCACGATCTTGTCGGTCTTGGTGCGCGAGTTCTTCTTGGTGACGTAGAAGGAGCCCGTGTCCGCGCTGGACAGGAGCTTGATCTTAATGGTTGCAGCCTTGGCCATGATTTCCGATCCTGCTGCCGCTGACATGCCCGAGGCAGCGCGGTGACAAAAGAGAGAGCGCGCGCCCAGAGGCACGTCGGCTCATAAGCGCGGAACCTCGTGCATCGCGTCCGCTTTGTCAAGCATTGGCGCGGCCTGAGGTGAGAAACCGCGTGCCCACAATGGCCACATACACCGCCAGCATTCCGCCGATCACGTAAGCGAAGCCATAGGGATTGTGCAGGTCCATGCCGAATCCCACCAGCGGCGGGCCGATCACCAGACCGATGGAATAGAGCATGACGAACGCGGCATTGGCGGCGGCCAGGTCCGCGCCATGGAAACGGGCGCCGAGATGGGCAAGGCCGACCGTGTAGAGGCTTCCCACGATGCCGGTCACGAGGAAGATGGCGACGTGAAAAGTCAGGCTTCCGACCGGCACATGGGGCAGAACGAACGCGCCCGCCGTGCCCACGCTGGCGCAGAAAATCAGCAGAATGCGGCGGTCGATGCGGTCACTGATGATCCCGAGAGGAATCTGGAACGCCACATTGCCCAGAACCGCGATGGTCAGAAGCAGAGAGGCCTGGCCGTCCGGCAAGCCGAGGCGCAGGCCGTAAAGGGGCAGGAAGCTCATCACCGCCGTCTCGATGGCGCCGAAGACCAAAGCCGCGAGGGTGGCGGTGGGCGAGCGCCGCACGAAGCCCAGCACGCCCGGTCCGGTTCCCTTGTCGGCGATGGTCGGCGCCATGCCACGCGCCACCAGGATGGGAATGAGCCCGCAACCCAGCACAACGGCGCCCACCACATAGGGCGTCCAGCCTTGTGCGCCGACGAGGCTGAGGATCGCCGGTCCCATGGCGGCTCCGATGGAGAGCGCCGTGGCATAGATGCCCATGATGAGCCCGCGCTTCTTGGGCGGAGCCACAGCGTTGATCCAGAATTCGCTGACCGCGAACAGGATGCAGAGCGCGGCGCCCAGCAAAAAGCGCAGCGGGAACCACAGGGCAAACCAGGACGCGGCCTTGAAGGCGGGCAGGCTGAGCGCGGTGACAGCGATCGCGAGGCCCAGCAGCCAGCGCGGACCCACATGGCGCACCAGCCAGGGAATGAAGGGAGCGGTCAGAACGGTGGCGATGCCGGCCACGGCCGTATTGATGCCGATCCAGGAATTATTGATGCCGCGCGCTTCCATCTCCAGCGACAACAGGGGGATGGACAGGCTGATGCCGATGCCCACCACGGAAATGGCGGAGATGGCGGCGGTGATCGATGCGGTTCGGCTCATTTGAGCCGCCGGCGCGTGCATGAAGGCGTCCTGATGTTAGGCCCC
>JASBUY010000223.1 GCA_030147645.1 Aquabacter sp.
GGCTCACCTCGCAATGTCCAAGTCGTGGCGGTGACGCCTTACGGTCAGGCCCTGTGATAGGGGTGTCCGGCCAGGATGGTGGTGGCGCGGTAAATTTGCTCGGCCAGCATCACCCGGACCAATTGGTGCGGAAAGGTCGCCGCCCCGAAGGCAAGCATCAGGTCCGCCCGCGACCTCAGTTCAGGGGAAAGGCCATCTGCGCCGCCGATGATGCAGGCGAATGCCGAGGCCCCCTGGTCGCGTTCCCGGCCGATGCGGCCGGAAAACTCCTCGCTGGACAAGTGCTTGCCCCGAGGGTCCAGAACGCAAAGGCGGATTCCGGACGGAAACGAGGACGACAGGGCGGCACCCTCCTCCGCCATGCGGTCCTCAGCCCGGCGCGCCGCGGATTCAGGATGCTCGATGACTTCGAAACCGGAGAGGCCCAAGGCCCGTCCGCCCGCCTTGGCGCGATCGAGATAGCGCGCGACAAGGTCGCGCTCGGCCCCCGCTTTCATGCGGCCGATACAGCAGATCAGGATGCGCACGGCGCGCCCTGTCGCGAGACGAGCGCGCGTCCCTGGTTCAGACCTTGGCGGTGCCGGCCCACATTTTCTCGATATTGTAGAAAGTGCGAACCTCGGGCTGGAAGATGTGGACGATGACGTCGCCCGCATCGATCAGCACCCAGTCACAGGCCGGCTGACCTTCGACGCGAACCTGCTTGACGCCGCTGGCCTTCAGCGACTCCAGCAAATGCTCCGCAATGGCGCCCACGTGCCGCTGCGAACGGCCGGAGGCGACCACCATGTGGTCGGCCAATGACGATTTCCCGCGCAGATCGATGGAGACGATGTCTTCCGACTTATCGTCGTCCAGGCGGGTCATAACCAGGGCGAGGATCTCCTCGGCGTCAGGTTGCGCTTGGGAGACCGGTGCGGGCGCGTGTGGCGTGGCGGCCGCAAAGGAAGCCAATGTGGACAGGGGTCCGGATCCTCTCGCTCGTGAATGCCGGGCCGGAGAGAGACAGGGTTCCGCCTCCCCCGATCCGCCTGCTTAGAATGAAGGCAAAAGGGAGAAATTTCAAGGCTTCTTAACCAACATCTCCCCCGGCACGCGCCATTCCCGCCCGTATGCCCGTGGAGGACATGGGAGATTTCAGTCCGTGCAGGAACACCCAGGCGGGCGGCTGGAGAAGCGGGAGAAGGGCGGCATCGCTCTCTTCGACCCGGTACGGCCCGAGCGCCCGGGCCGCGCGGGAGGCGGTGGCCGAGAGGCTTTCTCCCATCCGGTCCACGACAGCGATGGGGAGGATATCGGCCAGGGCGCGCCAGCGCTGCCAGCGGTGGAAATGGGTGAGATTGTCCGCTCCCATAATCCAGACGAAATGCGCGTCCGGCGCCCGCGAGACCAGTTTGGCCACGGTTTCATAGGTGTAGCGGGTGCCGAGCACCGCCTCGACGCCGGTGACATCGATTCGCGGGTGCCGCGCGAGCGAGCGGGCAAAGGCGACCCGTTTCTCCAGCGGCGGCAATTGCCGATTGTCCTTCAGAGGATTGCCCGGCGTCACCAGCCACCACACCCGGTCGAGCCCCAGCCGCTTGAGGGCCAGAAGGCTGACCGCGCGGTGGGTCGCGTGGGCGGGATTGAAGCTGCCGCCATAGAGGCCGATGCGCAGCCCGCGCGCGACCGGCGGCAGCCGCGTCACGTCGCGAAACACGCTGGCCGGCGCGCCGGTCATCAAGTCAGCCCCGCTCATCCCCGCCCCCGCAGGTGTTACGGGCGTGTCTGTCCAGACCCGTGAACCCGGTACTTGAACGTCGTCAGTTGCTCGGCGCCCACCGGGCCGCGCGCATGCATGCGGCCGGTGGCGATGCCGATCTCCGCGCCGAAGCCGAACTCGCCGCCATCTGCGAACTGGGTGGAGGCATTGTGCATCACGATGGCGGAATCCACCTCCGCCAGGAATTTAGCGGCGGCCGCGTCATCCAAGGTCAGGATGGAATCGGTGTGGTGGGAGCCGTGGGTTTCGATATGGGCGATGGCCGCGTCGATCCCCTCCACCACCTTCACCGAGATGATGGCATCCTCATATTCGGTGTCCCAATCCTGCGCGGTTGCGGGAATGACGCGCGGATCGACGGCCAGCGCCTGCGCATCGCCGCGCACCTCGCAGCCGGCGTCGAGCAGCAGCTTCACCAGCGGCGCCAGCATTTCGGGGGCAACGGCGCGGTCCACGAGCCGCGTCTCCGCCGCACCGCCGAGGCCGGTGCGGCGCCTCTTCGCGGGCAAAAGCGCGGTCTTGGCCGTGTCGAGATCGGCGGCGGAATGGACATAGA
>JASBUY010000226.1 GCA_030147645.1 Aquabacter sp.
CTCCCGCTTGCGGGGGAGGGTTAGGGAGGGGGCCCGGAGGGCGGGGGAGGGCGAGGGAGGGGGCCCGGAGGGAGGATTAGGAGGGGGCCGGGGAGGGGTCGTGAGGGGGCCGCTCGGACACGAGCGGCGGGCCTGCCATTCGGGACCATTGGCAAGCACCGGAAGCGCCCGACCGCCCACCTCCTGCGTATCCCCCATGCCTTCGCCGTGAATTCCTGCTATCCAAACCCGCGATCGGCGGCGGGAGAGGCTCATGCTTCACGAGAAGCGCATTCTGCTCATCATCGGCGGGGGCATCGCCGCCTATAAGTGCCTGGACCTGATCCGCCGCCTCAAAGAGCGCGGCGCCAGCGTGCGGGTGATCCTGACCGAAGCGGCCAAGCAATTCGTCACGCCCCTGTCGGTGGGCGCGCTCTCCGGCGAGCGGGTGTTCGGTGATCTGTTCGATCTCACCGCCGAGCACGATATCGGCCATATCCGCCTCTCGCGCGAGGCCGACCTCCTGGTCGTCGCGCCCGCCACGGCGGACCTCATGGCGAAAGCCGCCAACGGCTTTGCGGACGATCTCGCCTCCACCGCGCTGCTCGCCACCGACAAGCCGGTCCTCATGGCGCCGGCCATGAATCCGCGCATGTGGTCCCATGCCGCCACCCGCCGCAACGCGGCGCGCCTGCGCGAGGACGGCATCACCTTTGTCGGCCCCAATTCCGGCGCCATGGCGGAGCGCGGCGAATTCGGCGAAGGGCGCATGGCCGAGCCCATGGAAATCCTCGCCGCCATCGAGGCGCGCTTCGCCACCGAGACGGCCCTGCTGCGCGGCCGGCGCATCCTGGTCACGTCCGGCCCCACCCATGAGCCCATCGACCCGGTGCGCTATATCGCCAACCGCTCCTCGGGCAAGCAGGGCCACGCCATCGCCGCCGCCGCCGCCGCCGCGGGCGCGGAGGTGGTGCTGATCTCCGGCCCCGTGGACATTCCCGACCCGCGCGGGGTCAGCGTCGTCCATGTGGAGAGCGCGCGCGACATGTTCGCGGCGGTGGAAGCGGCGCTTCCGGTGGACGCCGCCATTTTCGCCGCCGCCGTGGCCGACTGGCGCGTGGCGAGCGCGGCCGAGCAGAAGATCAAGAAGACCGGCACGGGAAAACCGGAGCTGGACCTTGTGGAAAATCCCGACATCCTGGCCAGCATCGCGCGCCACCATACGCTGCGCCCGCGCCTCGTGGTCGGCTTTGCCGCCGAGACCGAGCATGTGGTCGAGCATGCCCGCGCCAAGCGCGCCCGCAAGGGCTGCGACTGGATCGTCGCCAATGACGTGTCGCCCGCCTCGGGGGTCATGGGGGGCGATGTGAACACCGTGCATCTGGTGAGTGCCGAGGGGGTGGAGGACTGGCCCTCCGCCACCAAGGCCGAAGTGGCGCGCCGCCTGGTGGCGCGCGTGGCCGGCAGCCTGGCCGGCGAGACGGAAAGCGGGGCGTGACCATGAATGCCGACATCCCGGTGGCGGTGGAGCGCCTGCCCCATGGCGCGGACCTGCCCTTGCCGGCCTATGCCACCGCCCAGGCGGCGGGGATGGACCTGCTCGCCGCCGTCGATGCCGACGTGCCCCTCCTGCTCGCGCCCGGTGCCTGGACGGCGGTGCCCACGGGCCTTGCCATCGCTTTGCCCGAGGGCTTCGAGGCGCAGGTGCGCCCGCGCTCCGGCCTCGCGCTGAAATTCGGCGTCACGGTGCTGAACGCGCCGGGAACGGTGGATGCGGACTATCGCGGCGAGGTGAAGGTTCTGCTCGTCAATCACGGCGGCGCGCCGTTCGAGATCACCCGCGGCATGCGCGTGGCGCAGCTCGTGGTGGCGCCGGTGACGCGAATAAAGCTGGTGGAAAACGGAAAATTGGAGGAAACTGCACGCGGCTTCGGTGGATTTGGGTCTACAGGTCTGCACGGTGTCACGGTTCAAACTTAGTCACAGCGAAATGCCGCGTTTATCGGACAAAAGCCTGCTCGCCATTGCCGCCGTCGTCGATGTCGCCGTCCATGCCCGGGGCGCCCCGGTGGCGGCCAAGGCCTTGGCGGCCCGCCACAATCTTCCCCCGCGCCGGCTGGAGCCCGTGCTCCAGGCCCTGGTTCATGCGGGCGTGCTCAAAGGCGTGCGCGGCCCGCGCGGCGGCTATGAACTGGCGCGCGAGCGCCGGCGCGTGAGCGTCGCGGAGATCGTGCGCGTGGTGGAAGGCGCGGACGAGGAGGGGGAGATCGTACTGCCCCCGCTGGTGAACGAGGTGGTCCGCCCCGCCGTCGCGGCGGCCGAGGACACGTTCGACAAGGCCCTCGATACAGTCACGCTGGAGGATCTGTGCCGCGCGGCGGACAGCGGCGGGCACGGCTCCGAGCACGAGCGCATCGACTTCATCATCTGACGGGCGGGTGCACGCCCGCCGCATTCAAAAAACCTATGGGAGTGCCGACCATGGCGGATAGCGAGAAGAAGCCCGGCCGCGGGCGCGTCTACGACTCCATCACCGAGACCATCGGCGATACCCCGCTCGTTCGCCTCGCGCGGCTTCCCCAGTTGCGGGACACCAAGGCGACCATCCTCGCCAAGCTCGAATTCTTCAATCCCATCGCCAGCGTGAAGGACCGCATCGGCGTCGCCATGGTGGACGCCATGGAAGAGGCCGGCGTGCTGCATCCCGACACGGTCCTTGTGGAGCCGACCTCGGGCAATACCGGCATCGCGCTCGCCTTCGTCGCCGCCGCGCGCGGGCTCCGGCTGATCCTGGTCATGCCGGAATCCATGTCGGTGGAACGGCGCAAGATGCTGGCGCTGCTGGGCGCGGAACTGGTTCTCACGCCCGCCCCGCTCGGCATGAAGGGCGCGGTGGCGCGGGCCGAGGAATTGCTGCGCGAACTGCCGCGCGCGGTCATGCCCCAGCAGTTCAAGAACAAGGCCAACCCCGCCGTCCACCGCCGCACCACGGCGGAAGAGATCTGGAACGACACCAAGGGCGCGGTGGACTTGGTGGTCTCCGGCGTCGGCACCGGCGGCACCATCACCGGCATCGGCCAGGTGCTCAAGCCCCGCAAGGCGGGCCTGCGCATGGTGGCGGTGGAGCCGGAGGACAGCCCGGTCCTGTCCGGCGGCCAGCCCGGCCCCCACAAGATCCAGGGCATCGGCGCCGGCTTCGTGCCCGAGGTGCTGGACCGTTCCGTGATCGACGAGGTGGTGACGGTGGGCAACCAGACCGCCTTCGACACGGCCCGCGCGCTCGCCCGCTATGAGGGCATTCCCGGCGGCATCTCGTCCGGTGCGGCGGTAGCCGCGGCGCTGGAGATCGGCGCCCGTCCGGAGAATGGCGGCAAGAACATCGTGGTGATCGTGCCCTCCTTCGCCGAGCGCTATCTCTCCACGGCTCTCTTCGAAGGCTTGTGAGATCGGGCGCGAGAGAGCGTCGCCTCTCTCGCGTTTATTCCCTCCGGCTGTCCATGACCGCGGCTCGGACCTCGCGCAGGTTGGTTGCTCATGCCGCCGTGAGCGGCCATTCTCCTCCCGTCACATGACCGGCCGGAACAGGCCGGCGATACGGGAGGAATGCCGATGATCCGCACGAGGCGCTTGCTCGCCGCGTTGGCGACGCTTGTTCTGGGCGCGCAATTCTGTGTACCGGCCGCGTTTGCGCAATCCGCGCCGCAAGCCACAGCCGCTCCGGCCGCATCGACGCCGGCGCGCCCGAAGGTGACGACGCTGGGGCCGGACTTCCCCAAGAGCGTGCTCTTCGTCGGTAACAGCTTCTTCTATTACAACAACGGCATTCATAGCCAGGTGCTGGCACTTGAAAGGGCCGCCGATCCCGACAACAAGGCCGCTTATCGCGCGATCATGGTCACCATCGGCGGCTCGGGCCTGGATTGGCATGACGTGGCCAGCTATTTCCGCCCTGGCGGCCTGGGTGCCTATACGTTCGACGACCAGAACAACGTGGTGTTCAACAAGCCCGGACGCCTCTTCGACGTGGCGGTGATGATGGATTGCAGCCAATGCCCCATTCATCCCCAGCTCAAAGGCGCCTTCGCCACGGAAGTGAAGAAGGACAGCGCCATTGTCCGGCAGAACGAGGCACGACCTGTGCTGTTCATGTCCTGGGCTTATGCGGACAAGCCGGAGATGACGGCGGAATTGGCGGATGCCTACACCACCGTGGGCAATGCCAATGATGCCCTGGTGATCCCCGCCGGCCTCGCCTTTGCGCGGGTGGGGGCGAGCCATCCGGAGCTCAACCTCTACGCCCCCGACAAGCGCCACCCCAGCCCCGCCGGCAGCTACTTGGCGGCCAATGTCATCTTCGCCGCCCTGACCGGACGCTCCCCCGTGGGCAACAGCTATCGCGCCGGGCTGGACGAAGCGACGGCGCGGCTGCTGCAGACTGCTGCCTGGGACACGGTGCAAGCCTATTACGGCAAGTGAGCCCGGCGGGCGGGCGCATCTCCCTGGGAGAGGCCCGCCTGCCTGTCCACCATATTCCGCCACGCCCGTGCCGCAACGGGCGCGTATGGAGCGGGGATCGCGGCCACCTGGGCTTCTAAGGCTGGTGCGCCTCCATTAGGATCAATTGATTCGCTGTTGCGGCACGGCGCTCATGAGGAGCGGCGGGGCGAAGAGAAGGGAATGGGGGCGCATGGCCGATCGGAGCCGGAGCATCGGCATGCCGCGGAAATGCGCCGGGCGCCGCGTCCCGGAC